>JBBSBG010000180.1:0-6418 GCA_038251495.1 Cytophagales bacterium | reverse complement strand
GGAACCGAATCAGAAACCTTTATAGAACTAATTTGAGGTTCCGAGCGGATTCCCTGCCTGCGTGACGCAGTCAGGCAGGGAACCGAATCAGAAACCTTTATAGAACTAATTTGAGGTTCCGAGCGGATTCGAACCGCTGTAGGAGCTTTTGCAGAGCTCAGCCTAGCCACTCGGCCACGGAACCTTTAGTTAATCAATCTTTTGCAAGCTCTCCCGATAGCTATCGGGAAGCCACTCGGCCACGGAATCAAATTCAGACATTGAACTGCTTAAAGGTATTAACCAAAAAACAAAGCTCAATGCCTGATTCAAAAAAATTATTCAGCCTTAGGCTCGTCCGATGGCTTGGCTTTCGCTGCGCTCATCTTCTCTTTCAAAGCACTTAATGCTTCAATATCTCCCAAGGTAGACTTCTCAGTTTCCTGATTGATCTTATCAACACTTTTTCCTTTAGGAGCTGGCTTCTTTTTAGCTGCTGCTGGCTGCACTGCCTTTTCTTCTTCGGTTGACCACATTGCTTTTAAGCTCAAAGCAATTCTTCTGTCATCCTTAGAAAACTCAAGCACTTTATAATCATCCGCATCACCAACTTCAGGCTTGCTTTCATCTTCCTTAACCAAATTCTTGGTAGCGCAGAATCCTTCAATTCCGTAAGGTAATTCTAATACAGCACCTTTATCATTTTTGCTAATGATTGTACTCTTATGAACAGAACCAATAGTAAATACAGTTTCAAAAGTATCCCAAGGATTTTCTTCCAAATGTTTATGGCTCAATGCTAATCTACGATTAGTAGCATCTAACTCCAACACTTGCACATCCAATGAATCTCCTACTTTAATGAATTCTGAAGGATGCTTAATCTTTTTAGTCCAGCTTAAATCTGAAACGTGAACCAAGCCATCAATACCTTCTTCTAACTCAATAAATAATCCGAAGTTTGTGAGGTTGCGAACGATACCCTTATGTTTGGTGCCTACCGCATACTTGCTCAATACATCTTGTCTTGTCCAAGGATCTTCGGTAAGCTGCTTAATGCCTAATGACATCTTACGCTCATCACGATCGATAGTTAATACAACTGCTTGCAATTCATCACCCACTTTAATGAAGTCTTGTGGATTGCGAAGATGTTGCGACCAGCTCATTTCTGAAACGTGAATCAAGCCTTCAACACCGGGTTGTAGTTCAAGGAATGCACCATAGTCAGCTACGTTCACAATCTTACCTTTCACTTTAGAACCTATAATGATATCGGCTCCAAGTGATTCCCAAGGATGAGGCGTAAGTTGCTTCATACCAAGAGAAATTCTCTTCTTATCTTCATCGAAATCAAGAACAACTACCTTCACTACCTGATCAAGTTTCAACAACTCTTCCGGGTGGCTGATACGACCCCACGAAATGTCAGTAATGTGAAGTAAACCATCAACACCACCCAAGTCGATGAATACACCGAAATTGGTCATGTTCTTGATTACGCCTTCCAATACCTGACCTTTCTCAAGGTTGGTTAAGATAACTGCCTTCTGTTGTTCAAGATCTTTCTCAATCAACACCTTGTGCGATACCACAACGTTATCATTCGTGTAGTTGATCTTAACAACTTTTACTTCAATGTTTTTATTTACATAAATATCGAAATCGCGAATTGGCTTAACATCAATCTGAGAACCTGGCAAGAAAGCTTCGATACCAAATACATCTACGATCAAACCACCCTTCGTTCTGCGCTTCACAAATCCTTCAATCACTTCGTCTTTATCAAGAGCTTTCTGAACATTCTCCCAGCCCTTCAATAACTTAGCCTTTCTACGTGATAGCACTAACTGACCCATTGCGTTTTCACGCTCTTCAATAAACAAGTCAACAGAGTCTCCAATTTTTAATGAAGGCTGATCTTTGAATTCAGCCAATGGCACAAGACCATCTGACTTAAACCCGATGTTCAAAATAACATCGCGATCGTTTATACCAACAACAATACCCACCACCAGTTCACTTTCGTTAACAGAGGTTACTGTACCTTCGTATTTCTTTAATAAAGCCTCACGGTCTTTAGAAGAATAGCCTTCGCCAAAACCTTTGCGATCATAAGCATCCCAATCAAAATTTTCTGTTGACACGCTTGATTCAGTAGCCGCTCTGCGAACAGTTACATCTTTAATCATTCGGCTTATACCTTCTTCTTCTTCCGCTTTTTTAGCTTGCTTGAATTCGGTTAGCTCATCTTTTTCGAAGAGTTCTTCTGCGGCAGCGCCTTTCACAGTCTTTTTTACCGGAGCATCATCGGCTGACTGCTTTGCACTCTTGATCTTAGGCTCTTCTGATTTTTCTTTTTGGACTTTCGCCATAGTGTGATTTTACCCTTTGTTTACATGTTACAGCCGGGCTTGCTGCAACAAATTATTCTGTATTAAACCTTCTGGAATTACCAAAAAGACCCATTCACCCGAATGGGGTGGCAAAGGTAATAAAATTTTGTATTCACGCCTATTCATGGAGATCCTCTGGAACAAGGATTCCCAGCGCATATTCCATCTGAACTTTCTGAAACAAGAGTGTAACCTCAGCTTGAGCTTTCGAGGCAACTCCTAATATATAGGTTTGATTGGCTATTGCCAAAGCGGTCTGCGGTGCTATACCTAGCTCAAAACTTTCCTGCTGCGTTCTTAGTGCTAACTCTCCAGCCTGAAACTGAATTAAGCTGGACTCATAATTCTCCAACGCATTTTTCAAATTGTTTTGAGCCCTCAGCACATCTTGCTTCAAAGTCTTCTCGATGTTTTGCTTATTAAGCAAACTATTTTCATATAACATTTTTGCGCTCGCACGTTGCGTCTTGTTCTGAAACCTGTTAAAGATTGGGATAGTAAGACTTGCACCATAAGATAGCGAAGGATTGAGCGTGCGAAATTGAGTGCTAAAATTTTCTGGAATTAACGAGTAATAGAATGAACCGTAATTTGCAAAAAGAGAGATTGAAGGCATAAAAAGTGCTGAAGAAACTTGAAGCGCATTCCTGTTTGCTTTTGCCTGATAGGTAAACTGCTGTAGATCCGCGCGATTTGCCAAGGCAATCGCAATTAAACTATCAAGTGGAACATTTTCATAAGCACTCAGATTTTCGGCCAACGTAGGATAATCAACTTCAAACTCTTGGGATGGATCTATCTGCAATGTTTGTGCTAACGTTGACTTGTCATTTTGCATTGTATTTCGTGCTCGGATAGATAATACTTTTGCAGACTTTGTTAGTGCATCCTGAGTATACACATCGGTAATTGCTCGTGATCCAACATCAAAGAAGCCCTGTATTTGCTCAAGAAGAACCTCCTGTGCTTTTAAATTCTCCTCCGCAATCTTCAGCAATTGCTGATCTAAAAGAACTTGAAGGTATTGGGTGGCAATGATGGACACTATATCTTGAGCAGAACGCTTAATCAAGTAACCTTGCGCCATCAGCTGAGTGTTGGCTTGTTCCATCGTATTGATGACCCTAAACCCATTGAAAACGGTAAAGTTTCCATTTATCTGAGAGCCAAAATAATCTGTACTCAAATCTTCAAGATTTCCGGAAGTTGTATTTTGTTGTTGGCCCGCTTGATGTTGGTAAGTACTTGTAACATTTACACTCGGAAAAAAATTACCTATCCCATTAAGTTTTTGAGCTTGATTAAAAACCAACTGATTCTTTTGTTGGTTCAATAATACATTTCTCTCTAATCCAATTTTTACCGCTTCTTCGAAGGTAAGGTTTGTGATTGTTTGAGTCCGTACGCTAAATCCATTTAACAAAATAAAAAATCCTATAAGAATCCTCTTCATAATCTTTTAACTAAACCTTTTCATCTGATTCCACGGCTCCATCGGCAATTCGCACCACGCGTTTGCTACGCTGTGCATTTTCTTCTGCATGGGTAACCTGAATTATGGTGATACCTTCTTCATTAAGTTTTTGGAAAATATCCATAATATGTTTGCCCTGCTCAGAATGGAGATTACCTGTAGGCTCATCGGCCAATATTAGTTTAGGTTGCCCTACAATAGCACGAGCAATGCCTACCAGTTGTTGCTGCCCGCCTGATAGCTGCTCAGGAAACAAATCCTTTTTTGCTACCATATTAAACCGATCTAACATTTCGGCTACCATGCTCTTGCGCTGGCTGCCATTTACTCCTTTGTATAAGAGTGGAGTTTCAATGTTTTCGTAAACAGTTAATTCATCGATTAAATGATAAGCCTGAAAAATAAAGCCGATAAAGTTTTTGTGCATCTCGCTCTTCCGCTTCTCCTTCATTTTATGCACGGGTTCATCAAAGAAATAAAATTCACCCGCAGAAGGCTCGTCAAGCATACCTATGATATTCATAAGGGTAGACTTACCCGAGCCACTTGGCCCCATAATGGTTAAGAACTCGCCTTGCTTAACTTCTAAATCAATTCCCTTGAGAATAAAAGTTCGCTGAAAGCGTGAATCAATGTACTTGTCAATGTTTTTTATACTTATCATGAAAATGGCTTTAAATATGAGGCCGCCTTGCCAAGTTGTTCACTCCTTTGGCTAATTGCATGCCAAGACGATAATACGGGATTAGACGAGCAAAAATGGGATTAGTTGCATTATAATACGTCCGTAATTGAAAAAAGGTGTTCGGAAACGGATATTTTTGGAATGACGTCCCGATAGCTATCAGGATACGATTGACAAAGTACGAATTAGATCCAAAGATTAACAAATTCGTACTTCGTAATTCTCCATTCGTAATTCTAAAAGACTATCGGAAAAAGAATCACATCTACCCTGCGGTTCATCCACATACCTCTGCGACTTTGATTGCTAAAAACCGGATTTTCTAAGCCCCAATCTTTAACATTGATAACGTGATCAGGAATATCTTTCATAATCAAAATATCATAGACTGAATTACTTCGCATTTTTGAAAGCCAGTCATTAAATTCCTTTCCCCCAATTGGGTCGGTGTGGCTGATAAGTTGAATCTGATATTTATCTAATAGGTTCGGGATTGAATCTAACCAATCAGATAGCATTGACACTTGTTCCTCATCAATGGAGTAGCTACCACCACCAAAATAAATGCTTCTGCGTAACTCTTCCGGTTCGCTTTGCGCGAATATGGCAAACGATAAAAACCAAAAACCTATCAGGATAAGATTCTTCATGCACTAAGGGCTGAACGAATTTAACTAACACCAGACGGAAATAAAAGTTATTTTTTTATTGATCTCAATCGTTTACAAATTCGCATTAACTTTAGCGTTCAAAATTGAACTAATGAAACGTTTAATCATCTTCCTAATTTTCATCGCCTTTATGGCAACCTCTTGCGGAAATAAAATCATCTATTATGGCCGCACCTATCCTTCAACAGATCAGGTCGATATCTTTTTCAGAGAAAGCGATATTGAGCAACCTAATGAAATTATGGGCAAGGCCACCTATGAAGTAACGGCTAAGAAAAGTTCAGATAAGGTGCAAAATAGCATTATTGATAAGATGAAGAAGAAAGGAGCTGACGCGATTGTCTTCGATGATATCTCACTCACTACCATCGGGTCAACCTCTGGCAGCACAGGCACGGCTACAGGAAATAGACGTGGTTTTTTAGGAATCTTTGGTTCTAAAACAAAATACTCGAAAGGTCAGATGATTAAGGCTACGCTTGTTAAGTACAAAAAGAACCTTAGTAATTAAGCCAAACTACAGCGGCATTCTTTCCTCTTTGCACTACCGAGATTATAATAATATTCCCATAATCACCATCCTCAAACTGATGATAGGAGTCTTTGCCAATCAGATAATTTGCCATAGCAGGCACCGTGTTTGAATGGCCGCACACAACAACTGTTCCGCCCTCATATTTTTTTAAGAAGATATCCATCTCTTCAATCTTATTGTACTCCAACACATCAAATCCTTTTGCTGTTGCCATGGGAGCCACTGTATTCCGAGTGCGTTTGTAAGGAGTGGAATACACGGCATCCACTTTAGTTGCTGCCAATAATTTAGCTAACGACTGTGCACGCATAAGACCTGCTTCACTCAAGTTGGGATCTTTAGGATCGTCCGTTGCCTTTTCTGCATGGCGAACTAAAATAAATGTAGTGATGGATTGACCGTATGCGATTGAACTTGCGAAGAGAAAAATTACGATAAGTTTTTTCATAATAAGGATATTAGTTGCTTGTCTCTGGATGCTGGTTACTTGAACTGTGAACTAATTGCAGTTGGAATTTCACAACCCATTGTTTGTCGGGTGTCGACCAAATGAAAAATCTTCCATTCCTTTCCATCATTTATTAAATGAAATGCATCTACTCCACAATGGCTAAACTTCTTACCGAGATAGAATGCATACTTCGCCCATACTTGAGCAAAGTCACCATCAATATCAAT
>JBBSBG010000179.1:0-6442 GCA_038251495.1 Cytophagales bacterium | reverse complement strand
CAACAATAGTCGCATCACTTTCTACAATAAACTTGGGAGTTTCAATGCTAAGTTTTCCCCAGGTTATCTTTTCATTGGGTACAGCCCCTGAGTATGATCCATACGATGTAGTAGAATCACTAATCTGGCAGAAGTAACTCCAGAACGGCACACCAGTGCGCTCAAGATCCTGATGTAACATAGGCACAACGCAAATCGGGAAGTCACCAGCTATACCACCACCAATTTGAAAGAAACCAATGCCATGTTCACCCGCATTGTTAGTATACCAATCGGCCAACCACACCATATACTCAATACCACTTTTCATGGTTGATGCTTTCAATTCACCAGTAAGTACGTATGAAGCAAAAATATTTCCCATCGTACTATCTTCCCAACCCGGCACAACCATTGGCATATTTCTTTCGGCTGCGGCAATCATCCAACTGTTTTTAGGATCAATCTCATAGTATTGTTTCAACACGCCACTGTTGATCATGCGAAACATAAACTCATGCGGAAACAACCGTTCCCCTTTATCTTCAGCATCTTTCCAAACTTTAAATAAATGCGATTGCAATCTGCGGAATGCTTCCTCTTCTGGAATACACGTATCGGTAACACGGTTCAAATGGTTGCCTAGCAAATCCCACTCATCTTGCGGAGTAAGATCACGATAATTTGGAATGCGCTTGTAATGTGAATGTGCCACCAGATTCATAATGTCCTCCTCCAAATTGGCACCAGTACAAGAAATAATATGCACTTTATCCTGACGAATCATTTCAGCGAAACTGATTCCCAACTCTGCCGTACTCATCGCACCAGCAAGTGAAACAAGCATTCTTTTGCCTTCGGCAATATGTTTTTTGTAGCCTTTAGCGGCATCTACCAAGGCAGCAGCATTAAAATGCAGGTAATTCTTTTCAATAAATGCGGAGATCGGTCTGTTTTGGCTCATGATTGATGCGAAATTTGATGCGAAATTAAGTAAACCAATCAAGGTTTCAAGGCAAAAAATGCCTTGGACGGCCGGGCGTCCCGATAGCTATCGGGAATGCTTCAATCTTTTTAACCTGCGCTCATATCCATTTCAATAAAAAGGATTTCCGCTGCTATCCCTGTCGCAGTTTGGTAAGGGCACAAGCGTGACGCTTGCGCCAGAAGAAGAAAAAATTCACACTCGATTCATTTCATGAAGACGCGAACCGGAGCTGGGGAAACGGATATGATCACGCTTGATTCTTGCTATTGAAAACACCAACCCTCCCTTGTGACGGTTTCCGTACTGGTACGAACTTGCAGCTGGTACCAATCGAAGAAATGGGTTCAACGCATTTTTTTAATAAATAGTTGTGAGTACTAAATTGGGCACTAGCTGCAAACTGCGCCAACAATGGAAAGCAATAGCAATCATAAAAGAAAAAGCATTTACAAAATTCCTGAATGTAAATTCCTTAAATAGTTTCTCTCCTAATTCTTTTACTTTGAACAAGTAAACGCTTTTGAACTAATTTGCGCACATGGGGGCAAAAGACATCATTTTAATTTTAGTCAGTGGGTTGGGTGTAGTCCATGGATTGTTTCTTGCCGTCTTTTTGTGGGTTTATAGCAAAGGAAATCATCTAGCTAACAAATTACTCAGTTGTCTGTTGGTGGTTCTTTCATTTCGGATTGGTAAATCAGTGTTTCTGGAGTTTTCGGATATTGATGTGAAACTGATTTTTATTGGCCTGAGTGCTATCATGGCTATCGGTCCTTTGTACTACTTGTTTACATTTTCATCCATCAACAAACTATTTCAATTAAAATGGAAACATGTCATTCACTTTATACCGGCAATAATCGGTTTAGCGTTTGGAATAATGCTAAATGAGGGCCATCTACGAACATTCCCGAAGCTCGTATTTGTGTTTATATTCTCAACATACTACTTGCACTTCCTTGTTTACTTAATCATCAGCTATCATTACACGAAAAAGCAAAAGAAAGTTGAACTTAACCAGGATGTTTTTGCATTACTAAGACTTTTATTCTATGGATTGTTAATCATCTGGATTGCTTATGTGCTCAATCTATTTGATGAATTTATTCCCTATGTTATAGGTCCGATATTATATTCTATTGTTGCTTACGTGATTAGCTTCATTGTATTTCGGAAGGGATATATTCAAAAAATTGATCAGACGAAATATAAATCAACACCGGTTTCTGACGAGCAGCTTGAACAGATATTTTCAAAAGTATTCAAGTTTGTTGTTGACGATCAACAATACAAAAATCCCAATCTCACCTTAAGGTTCGTTAGTGAGTCGTTACATGTTAGTACGCAGATCATATCGTTGGTTATCAATCAGAAAAGCAAGAAAAACTTTAATAGTTACATCAATTCCTACCGGATAGAGGAATCCAAACGCCTATTCACACTTGAGCAATTTAGAAATCATACCATTGCCTCCATTGCCGATGAGGTTGGTTTCAATAGTATCTCCAGTTTTAATACCGCGTTCAAAAAGCAAACCGGAGAAACTCCTTTGGCTTATAGAACCAAGGTATCAAAATGATCTTTAACTCTTTCGAAATGGTCATTTTGATAGGATTTGCCCCGCTAGCGCTTCACTTTTGAGCAAACAACTATAAAACGTTATGTCAAGAAAAAGAGCTATAATCAAGTGGTCTTTAATCACTTTTGCAGGATTAATACTTTCCATCGTATTGTTCGGGGTCTGGTTTATGAGTCTTCTGCCCGAACCATCAAACCGCGAGAAATCTAAGGCAACTACTCCTTCTCAACTTCCCTATTTAACAGAAAACGTAACGCCTTACCGGGGTAAGATACTAGCGGTGGTAACAAGCACTGATAGCATGGGTAATAGTGGAAAACCAACGGGCTATGAACTGACTGAATTGTCTCGTGCTTATTATGTATTTCTGGCAAATGGATTTCAAGTAGATATCGCCAGTCCGTTGGGGGGCGAACCACCTGTAGTAATTGATGATATGACGCCATTTGATTATGCTTTCTTAAATGATTCAATTGCTCAGCGGAAAGTGATCCATAGTATTGCAATAAAAGATGTTGATTCGAAGGCGTATCACGCGGTCTATTTTGCCGGGGGAAAAGGTGCCATGTTTGATTTTCCCGATAACACATACATTCAGTCTATCGCAAGAGAATATTATGAGTCCGGAAAAGTTATCGGTGCGGTTTGCCATGGACCAGCGGCATTGGTAAATGTTACACTAACAAATGGAAAATATCTAATAGCCAATCGAACCATCGGTAGCTTTACGAATGAAGAGGAGTTATTATTAATTCCGGACGCAAAGGAAATATTCCCCTTTTTATTGCAAGATAAGCTGACAGAAAATGGTGCTCGGTTTAGGGAAGGACCTATGTATTTGAATACGGTAACCAAGGACGGCCCTCTCGTGACGGGTCAAAATCCCTGGTCCACATGGGATGTAGCTGAGTCAATGATTGAACGACTCGGTTACACGCCTAAAATTCGCGAAGTCACAACAGAAGAGAATTCGGTTGATATTTTAGGCGTTTACGAAACCCAAGGTTTTGATGAGGCAAAAAAGGCAGTCCATAATTATTGTTCGAACGAAAGTATGTCTATCTCTAGAGGATTTCTTGCTGCACATATCTTCGTGGCGGCCATGCAATTGAAAGCCGTCAAGGTAGTCGATTTGATTCGTTTGCTTTCGTTTAGTAATTCATACTTATGAAATATCTTACTAAAGCCCTGGTTCGTGTCTTCACGAAAGGGAAAAAAATTTATATCAAGCATCGTCTCCCGCTTGGGGGACGATGCGACAGAAGTCAAGTTTAATTAAGGCGCGCTCCAATTGGGGCTATCAAGTTCAACAATTCGTATCGTCCTCGAGACGAGGGACGATACTTGACACAAAGTGAACTTAATGATTATGAAACACGAGCAAACACAAAAGGCGATTTCAATAATATTTCGTTTGGTATTAAGTTCGATTTCAATTAATAGGTGTCCAGTTTCTATTAGAAAAGAAAAGTTGATGGCCTCTAAATGAATGTTGCCAACACGCAGATTCAATGCGCAAAGGTCGTAAAGAGTTTTGCATCTTGCATATTATCTACAGAGGCGAGTTGGCAAAAAAACTAAAAATACTTTTATACTTCATAATAATTTTTGTATGAAAGTGTAAAAAACCATTAAAAAAATGAAAAAAGTTTCTTGGATTACGATTGGAGTTTTATCAACACTCGTTGGATTATATCCAATAATATATTTTTCAATTGATAGAGCATTTGGACTATTGTCAACAAAGTCAGCAGAGCTTTTAAGTGATAAATTATGGAATATTGCATTTTATGGACACATAGTTTTCGGTGGCCTTGCTTTATTAATTGGATGGTTACAGTTTAGTCAAAAGTTGAGGATAAAGAATATTAATTTACATAGAACAATTGGAAAAACATATGTGATTTCAGTTTTAATAAGTGGAATTTGTGGACTTTTCATTGCATTATATGCCACTGGCGGAATTATCAGTATAACTGGCTTTTTTACGATGGGTATTATTTGGTTAAGCTCAACGATTTTAGGTTTCAAAGCAATAAAAAATGGAGATGTTGAATCACACAAAAAATTTATGATTTTCAGTTATGCTGCTTGCTTCGCTGCAGTAACTTTAAGAATCTGGCTTCCTATATTGATTATCATTATGGATGAATTTACCGGAGCATACAGAATAGTTTCTTGGTTATGTTGGGTTCCAAATATCATTATTGCATCTTTTATTGGAAGTAAAAAATTGACGCCAAAGCTTAACTGATTTTGAGTAAAACTTAAGAGTATAAAACAAAATTAACGATAAAGCCAGTTGCCATTAGAGTACGTGAAGGAGAATTAAACCCCTCCCTTGGTGGTGTTCTTCACCAACGTGCACACCAAATTTTCTAATTGAGCCACCACTTTATTTTCAATCATTTTCCTTTTCCCATCCTCATCGTTCATCAATTTGTTGGTGAAGAACATCAGCGAATGCGAAAGCCTTAGCCCCATTTGATCCAGTACTTGCAACTATTTTTACAGGTCGATTTGGATAAATCAGGCTAAAAACCGACATTTAGAATATTGGAAAAAAACAATCCATTACTAGACCGAAAGGAATGGAAAATTCAAAAACATTGACATTCGGTTAATAAAAAAAACTGAGTATTTACAAAACCTTAACTAGTATGGATAATTTAGGGAACGCGACTTTTGAAAACTACATAGGTCTGCAACAAGGTTTCAGCGAGATGGCCTACCAAATGGTGGCCCATGTGCTTACGCTTGGTTATGCAGTGATGCTGGCCGCACTTTTTTATTTCGTGCTCACTATTAAGTCGGTAGCACCCAGATACCGGATGTCATCCGTACTTTCGGTAGTGGTAATGGTATCGGCTTTCCTGTTGCTATACGCTCAGGCAAACAACTGGACGAGCAGTTTTGCGTTTGATATAGAACGGGGTAAATACTACCTAGGAGCCGGAGCCGATCTGTTTAACAACGGTTACCGTTATCTGAACTGGCTCATCGATGTACCCATGCTGCTTTTTCAGATGTTGTTTGTCGTTTCGCTAACCCGGTCCAGCTTCAGTAGTATCCGCAATCAGTTCTGGTTTTCAGGTGCCGCGATGATCATTACCGGATATATCGGCCAGTTTTACGAAGTTACTGACTTTGTAACGTTTGCCGTCTGGGGAGCGATCTCAACCGTATTTTTTATACATATTCTTTACCTAATGAAGAAGGTAATTAACGAAGGAAAAGAAGGTATTCCTCTTAAGGCGCAGCAAACCTTGAATTCTATTTGGGTTGTATTTCTGATATCTTGGATGTTGTACCCAGGCGCCTACCTGATGCCGCATTTGCTGGGAATCGAAGGAGGATTCTTTAACGAATCCGGGGTCGTTGCCCGCCAGATTACCTATACGATAGCGGACATTTGTTCAAAAGTAATTTACGGAGTACTGTTGACAAATGTAGCCGTGATTCTGAGCAAACACGAAGGGTATAAATCTGAAGCAGAATAAAAGTTCAGATATTTACCAATCAGTATTATCTACAGAAAGTATACTCTACATTAGCCTGTTAATGCTGTGGCAGAAAACTTCTTTGAAATCCTTAAATCAGAAATAGGATCTTTAAGCTACTCCAATCTTCAGATAGATTTTACCGTTGGATAAGGCAGAGGCGTTCGCGGCAAAAGAAAAAAATCCCTCAAGATATTTTTTTCTTTTGCCTCCGCGGAGTCTCCTGCATCGGGCGACTTTGCGGCCTGAATCCCCGGTTCGTGTCTTCACGAAACGGAAAAAATTTTATGTTAAGCATCGTCTCTCGCTTCGGGGACGATGCGACAGAAGTCAAGTTTAATCGAGGCGTACTTCGGTTGGGTTTCCCGGGCAAACATACTCTCCGCTACAATTGAT
>JBBSBG010000178.1:0-6464 GCA_038251495.1 Cytophagales bacterium | reverse complement strand
CTTAACCAAAAATTTATTGTCTTTCTGAGGCGTCACTTTTGCAGTCAATAGAGTGTACGCAATATTTTTATACTTACCTGTATGTAATGCTTCGTACGCGTTTTTGTCCAATCCCTTTTTGTCACTTTTTAGATTGATAACAGGCAAGGAAAAGGTTAGTGAATTAAGTCCAACTAATATCTGGTCATCGTCTTTCTTAAAATCAAATTCAGCCTTTCCCGTGAAGGCATGTGCGTTCATGTCCCAATCGTGTAAGGACGATGTCCCCGACAGTTTCATGTCATTGGATTTTGAGTCGCTAATTACATACGTTGACTGCGCCAGGGCAACCTGGCTAAAGCTCACTAGACAGCACACCACCAGTGTGATACCTCGTTTATGGTTATTTTTCATAGTTATACTTTTAAGTTCTTACCGAACCCTTATTTTACTCTTACGGCTCATCTTCTTTTACCGGATCTGAAAGCCAATCCTACCAATACAACTACTACGACAATGGCTAATATCCACCAGCCGAAGTGCATTCCCATGTAACCATACTCTTCATTGTGCATCATATCTTTTTAGTTTTATTTATAAACTTTTTAGTAATTTGTATAGGAGCTATCACTTAGTCCGTTTCTTTCATTTTCAGACCCTTATCTTTTTCTTTCTATTTCGTCTTTTCAACTTCTATCTTTTATGTCGCGGCTATTCATCACGGACTCACGTTTTGCTGATTTTCAATTAAAATGGATCGTTAAGATCACTGACACGAATCAGTTTTTTATTTACAAACTCCTGTATCCCCAACTCTGAAAGTTCGCGACCGAAGCCTGAACGCTTTGTTCCACCAAAAGGAAGATCTGCTTGTGTCCAGGTAGGATGGTTAATAAATACCATTCCGGTATCAATCTGATCGGCTACTTTCTTACCACGTTCAATGTCTTGGGTAAATACGGATGCGCCCAAACCAAAATCAGAATCGTTGGCCAGATCAATGGCGGCCTGTTCGTCTTTCACAACATAGAAAGAGGCAACGGGTCCAAATAATTCTTCATGATATGCAGCAATACCAGGTTTAAGATCGGTGAGTATGGTAGGTTCCATAAAGGCACCTTCACGATCGGCACGTTTACCGCCCAATAGACATTTTGCACCTTCATCCATTGAGCGTTTCACCTGATCGGCTAAATGAACAGCAGCTTCTTCACTACTTAAAGGGCCTAACTCGGTAGCGGGATCCATTGGATCACCCACTTTCATTTTTGATAACTTGTCCTTAAACTTTTGAATAAACTCATCGGCTATAGCTTCCACCGCGATAAACCGCTTAGAGGCTACACAACATTGACCGTTATTATTCATCCTGCCCACCACTGCCCACTCTACTGTTTTTTCCATGTCGGCATCTTCCAGTATTATGAACACATCGTTACCGCCAAGCTCCAGCACAACCTTTTTCAAATTTTTTCCTGCTTCCATGGCAATGTTTGCACCTGCTTCTTCGCTTCCTGTTAAGGAAACACCCTTTATTCTTTTATCAGAAACTAAGGCAGAAGCATGTTTTCCGGAGATGAATAGATTAGTGTACAATCCTTCAGGCGCATCTGCCTCTTCGAAGAGTTCTTCAATAGCAGCAGCACATTGTGGAACGATAGACGCATGCTTAAGCAATATTGTATTGCCCACCATAATGTTGGGAGCTGCAAAGCGCGCTACTTGATAGTACGGAAAATTCCAGGGCATTACACCTAACAATACACCAATAGGACTATTGCGTATTGTTGCCTCTCCATATTCCGGGTCAAGTACTTTATCAGCAAGAAATTCTTCTCCGTGATCGGCATAGTAATCTAAGATATCAGCACTCAGGTCAATTTCGCCTTCTGCCTGGGCGATGAGTTTGCCCATTTCTAAGGTGATGGTTTTAGCAAGTTCAGATTTCTTAACCCGCATGAGCGTAGCTACTTTATGTAGCAGCTCAGCTCGTTGCTGGTAGCTTGTTTGCTTCCAATCAGTGAAAGCCGCTTGGGCCTTGGCTACTTTAGCATCCACTGCTTTCTGTGTCATTTCTTCGAATGACTTTACTGTCTTATTTGTATTTGGATTGATTGTTTGAATGGACATCTCTGTAAGTTTTAGTGATGAATAATTTGAATTAATTCTGCTTCAATGTTTTAATTGTTGTTGTAACTAAACTGTTTAAAAACCGTGGATACTGCATTTCGTACTTTCGATTGATCATTCATCTCCTCTGCTTTCAATATGCCCGATACGAATCCTTGCCATATCTGGTTATTCTTCTCAGTTTTGATTATATCGATGATTAACGTTCCTGGCTTTACATCAGTGTATGATACATTATCTTCGGTTCTTACCTTTTCGCCCGAAAACAAGGTCACATAGCCCTTTGTTGTCCTAAGGCTAGCCGGCTGTTCCAATACTAAAAAAGATAGCAACATATCCGGATTAGCTTCTACCATTCGGTATCCTTTTGCGCTCAGTTCATATTCTATGGCCTCTTTAATCATTTTTCTGCCTGATTCATAATTGAAAATAAAAACTCCGTTAGTCCCAATCAAAACTTTATCTGTTGGGATGTCGTCTATATCTGATCTCCAGGCGTAGGTCTTAATTTCATCAAAATCTGCGTTAAGAGATTTGTTCTTTCCAGCTATAGGTGTTTTACTAGAACTACAGGCTTGCATAAAAAATGCAAACGTTAATAAGACCGATAAATAAGAAATTGCTTTTTTCATAATTAATTGTTTAATTTTTTTTGATTATCCAAAGTGTTAAATGTTTCTTCAGTTGTGCTGTTGCCCATTATTTATTTTCTTAACCAAATCTATTCGGCAGTTTGAATAAGTGAATAAATTTTATATTTTTTTATTCTGTATACATTAATGCAGTTTTGCCAACCAGTGTTACTTCTAAGGTGATGACTATTAAAATAAAAAAGTTATACACCATGCTTAAGAAGTTATATAGTTCAGGTATTGTAAGGGTTGCATTTTTTTATTCAATCACCTACAATCGTTACAGACAGCTACTATACTACAAGTAATTAGTATGCCAACTTAAGAGAGTGGATAGAGATCGGTGATCGCATTATTCTTCATTCCGTCATTGTGGAGAGTTTGAGACAGTGGGGTGTTAATGCCCCGTTAATTAACCTTGCCAAATAATAAGCAATCCTAGTCAACGAGAACAATCTCTATTCATAAACATGCTGGTGGTAGAAGCGGGGGGCCTATGCTTCGCGCTTAGGATAAGGAAGCGATGAAAATTAAATCATTCTTTACTTATCCGTATACTTCACAGGACAAAGGGACGGTAGAGAATAGGATTGGTGTGATTAGAAGGTTCTTTCTTAAGAAAACAGATTTTACCAAGGTGACGATCAACAAGTGAAGCACGTAGAAAAAATGATCAATGAATGGCTCGTTAGAAAATTTAAATACCAAACTCCAAATACTTTATTTAACAAAAATTAAAAGTTGGGCTTATTGGTTGAACACAGCTTTCAGTTAATGCTCGTCAGATTTTATTCCATTCCCATGGGTGCGTGCATACACACTGGTGAAGGCTACACCCATATAAAAAATGATGGACGAATAATAAATCCAGGTAAGTATTATCATAGGCGTGCCAACAGCACCATAAATGGAAGAACCGGCCAGATGGTTGAAGTAAGTACCAATGGTAAATTTGCCAATCATAAAAAGAACAGCCGTAAAAATTGCGCCTGTTAAACAATCTCGCAGTGCTGGTTTTCGATCATTCAGTATCTTAAAAACGGCAGTGAATAAAATAATCTGGAGGACGAACAGGATAATAAGGTTAACTATGTAATAGAAATTAATATCAAAACCGGGTAAATAGAGGATTAAACGATTGTCGAGAAAATCCATCAGTGAATTGATTACCAGAGCCACCAATAGCAAAAGTCCGGTCAACCCTATCGCGGTAAATGCCAAGAGATAGCGAGTGATGAATTTCATTAAGCCGCGTTTGGATTTTGACTTGATACCCCATATAATATTGATGGAAGCCTTAATTTCAGCAAACACACCCGATGCCGTTATCACCAAAAAGATAATACCGATTACACTGGCTACAGAAGTATCCTTTGATGGCTTCGCGGTTTTTATTATTTGCTGAATTTCCGTGGCCGCGCGTGAGCCAACGAGTTCATTAATCTGCCCAAAAACCTCACCCCGTACCGCCTTCTCGCCAAAAAAAAGTCCACTTAAAGAAATGATGATGAAGAGCAGGGGAATTAAAGAAAAGAGAATATAACAAGACAAGGCCGCACTTAAACGGAGGCCACGAACGGCAATAAATTTCCGGAAAGTTTCCTTGAGGAGATTCCCTGCATTTTTTACCGCCTGTTTTAGTTGCATGATTCTGTCTCTTCAATGAGCAGCTAATTTACTGTAATGGCCGACAAGGCTATACATGTTTTCCTAAAATTGTTGAGCAATATGGAAAATAATTAGTGTTAAATACAGCATTATGTGTCCATTGTAGAGAGTAAGAAACATTGTGGTGTTAATTCCCCGTTCATCAATCTTGCTAAATAATTATCATCGTACTTAAAATGCAACCCAGTGTTTATACGATAGAGAAATTCGATGGGGACTTCTTTTCGTTAATACAGGTACGCAAATTGAATAAGATGTGCGTAAGCGAAAAATACTACTTTAAAAATTGCGAGATGGGTATAAAACTTGAGGAACACACACCTCCCGGATGGGACTACAATCCTTCCGGATGGGATGACCGGATACCTATCTTAGTGTTAGCCGCGATCGGAACTTGCATTGCAAGTTACCTTGCACTCTACCAACTCAACTTCGTAAGCACTGTATGGGAGCCTTTTTTCGGAAACGGAAGTAAACAGGTTTTGAATTCAGCAGTCTCCAAAGTCTTGCCCATACCGGATGGCGCTCTCGGTGCAATTGCCTATTTAGTAGATGTAGTAACGGGCGCTATTGGCAGCACCAAGCGCTGGCGCACCATGCCATGGATTGTTGTGCTGTTTGGAATTGCTGTTGGTCCGCTAGGCTTGGTAAGTGTAGTATTAGTTGTACTGCAACCGGTTTTATTCCATTCGTGGTGCACCTTGTGTTTAGCTTCTGCTGCCATTTCAATTTTTATGATTGGCCCTGCGATGGATGAACTGTTAGCCTCTCTACAATATCTCAAGAGAGTTAAGCATTCGGGTAATTCTGTATGGAAGGCATTTTGGGGTGATTCAGAAATAGAAAATAAAATTAACTAAACTATGTGGCCACAAATTCTAAATGCGATTATGGGAGTTTACTTAATGGTTGCACCGCCTCTGCTTCACTATAATACAACGGGTTCTATAAGCTGTCGTATTGTGGGCCCCATCTTAGCAACGTTTGCTATTGTTGCTTGCTGGGAGATAACGCGCGGTGTAGGTAAAGTTGCCATTCTACTAGGACTCTGGCTTTTAGCAGCGCCCTGGATTTTAAACTATGAAGAAATCATTCCCATCGTAAATGATTTAGCTTCTGGTACCCTGATTATATCACTTGCTTTTGTTAAAGGTAAAACAAAAAATAACTACGGTGGAGGTTGGAAATCGTTATGGTCTAAATCAGTGCTTACAAAAGATTAGGGCAAACTGCTATTCGCTAACAGATTGTCTACGTTTGGAAATGACTTTACCCACGGGCGTATCTACTTCTATGCTGATCAATTGTCCATTTCTATAAGAGTAAAGAGAATTGTTATTGTCTGGAGCAATTAATTGATACTGCCCATTATCCATTCTCTTCAATGTTAGCATTTGTGCATGCATGTTTGAGAAAACGCGAGTAACTCCCAAGGGTTCTTTAAAGTAAAGATCGATTACACAATACGTAATGCGTTGATTTCTGATTATATCCTTTACACCATTTCGCTCTCGTTGATATCGGTTGAATCCAATTTTTGAAACCGAGGCAATAACATCGTTGGATTTGCGACTTGCATCTCGGTAAGCGGTTCCTTTTATCAGAGCACCGTTCTCCTGAGTCGTGGTAACTTCTGATTCCATATGGATGGGGATAAATAGAAAAGTAGTGCTCGTCTCGGTAGTTAGCAGCTTGAATAATTTCGATTCGGCCTTTGTTTCCTTAGCATGCAACACACCTACTTTGTCGTCTTTGTAAATCACATCAAAACTAATCTCCTGATGTTGAGCACGTGTGAAGGTTCCTACCAACAGGAAACCCACCAAGAGAAAACAATTCTTTTTCATAAAAGGTAGCATTATCTTATCTAAAATAGTTTCAGTTACTGATGCGAAGTCAATTCTTATAATGCTGATGAAGGTTATCATGATCAACAACATTTATTAATTGCGTAGGATCATATTCAGGGCTACCTTTTATAAACTCTACTGAAGTCTCAACGCTTACAATAGAATTCTCCCAATCTATTTCGTTGATTAACTTGGGGGAAATCAG
>JBBSBG010000177.1:0-6478 GCA_038251495.1 Cytophagales bacterium | reverse complement strand
GTTCGTTTGGTTTTAATGTGACAGGTAAAATCTTATCAGCTAAATCACTTAACACTTTACCTTGAATGTGATTGAACACGGGTATCTTTTTAATCAACATGACCATCTCTATAAAGAGGAAGAAGCCATCATCCAATCCATCGAGCAGTTGATTGTTTTCGATTGCAGAATCGAGAAAGCGTTTGTCTTTGTAAGGCAGGCGCATGGAAATAGTATGGTACTCGGATTGGCTCTTGTTATAAATTACCCAAGCGGTAGTTTCTTGCAAAAGCTTATCGTTATTAAACATTTGACTGATTAACCCACGGCTTACTCTGAATTTTGGAATGAAAGCAGTTGCGTAAACCGCACAAACTTTTGTCCATCGGTTGTTATAATTAAAATCACGATTCAATACGTAGTTGATTACCTGAATCGGGTTGTAGCTTTCGCGTGGGAAATAGATTTGAAGATTCTCTAATTTTTGAGACGTATTTGAATCATCCAGCAAAGGAATGAGTTTCGGTTTGAGGTCTTGATCAACAAATAAGTCTAAGAGTTCTAATGCATACTGAACGCTATCCGGAGTTCCCAATTCTACATTTTCTCTAACCAGCTGAACTGATTCCGGATCGTACAATAAGGAAAGCAATAATGTAATTTGATCGTAGTTATCTCGAATCTCTTCGCGTAATGCTCCCTTCAGATAATCGTATTGGTCTTCATCGGTGAGTTCATCAAGAGCAGCAAGATTCCAAAGCGTTTTGCCCATTTCAACGTCAAGCAAATCCTTTATTTCCAAAGCTTCGCGGCCTGTTGCTCTATAGTTAATATACCGCAGAGAATATAAGATTTGATTTACTACCCGCTTGTCGGGATAGTCGATCTTTTTCCAAAGCATTTGCAAACTTTCCTGCCCCGGAATATGACCCATGATTTGAATCAGCTTGAGCATGATCAAATCATTTTGTCCGGACTTATGGAAAGCTGTTTCTAAAATATTTAGCACCTGTGGTCCTGCTTCTTTTAGGGCAGATGCGGCCTGATGCGCGTAGCGTGGGGATGAAAGCAGTTCAATGAGTACGTTCCAGGTTTCTGGGCGTTTTACTTTTCTAGCTGTTAATAAGGCCTCCGTTCTTACTTTCGGATCGGCATCGCGCATTAACTCTAGTAAAATGAAAATCGTTTTTTGATTGGTAAGCTTGCGCATGAGTTTAGCAGCCAGCATTCTGTCGGGTTGCTTTACGGACTTACTCAGTTTCATTAACTTTTCAACGGGTATTGATAATAGGTCACTATCCTCGGCCATGTTAGCCGCTTGAGCAGCTAACCCTCGAATTTCATTCTCGCCACTGTGAATTCCCAGCTCCTGAATTTTCTTTAGGGCAAATTGTGCAATCTTTTTTGATTTACTATCTGCTAAGTGAAGTAGTGATGTTTCAAATAATGCCGGCTCTAATTTTTCCATGAGCTTTAGCCCATAGATGATCTTTTCCTCGGCTGTGCTTTTTACCTCTTTTTCAAGAACACTGTCCATGGTATATTCCTTCACCATGTTTTTCTTTACTGCCGATTTATTCTTTATGAGTGAATTTTGAAGAGTCTCCCGATACCCATGATACATTCGGTTGGTTACCCAATACCAGATTGCTAACACAGGCAAGGCAAAAAGTGTAATGGATAAAACAGTGAATCCTTTAAATTGATTAATTAGTACAATCAATCCTCCTGCTAGTGCAGCGGCAAGAGCGGTCACAAATCCTTCAATTTTGGTTTGTGCATCAATGTTTATTTCCTTATCGATAGGCACATAATAGAATTTGAAGGTTGGATTATCGAGGGCATCGCGAAGGGAGTTAACAAAGAGCTTACTCATTGAGATGGCGATAAAGAAGAAGATGATGGTGCTGCTTTCTCCTGTACTAAGATCGTAGCCGAAGAATGAACCGAGGGCAAATGCGGAGATTGTGAAAAAAATTAGCAGCAGGGGGTTGATGAGAAGCGAAACACGCAAACCGTAATCCTGATTGATGCGATCTGTAATAAATGTTGTAAAAAGAAAACCAAAAATCACAATAGTCATTTCAAAATAACTTAAGAATACCGCAAGTCCCTCTGTGTCGGTAAACTGAATGGTTGCCGCGTTGTAAAATGAGTAATCCACAAACTGAAGTGATACGATCGATACAATCACAAATAGTGAAAGCATCATGATGTATTTATTACCAATGAATTGACCGATTGAAAGTTTCTTAATATCTGATTCTGACTTAATTATGGCGCGACCTTTTATCAGGTATTTGCTAGCCAGTACGCTGAATAGAATTACAAAAGCGATAATACTGACTAAACCAATCGTGTATAGCGTAACAATCTCTACACCTAAACCTAAAAGAATTGGAATTGAGAAGAAGGATAAGATAGCCGCAATATCAGTTCCTACATCCACGCTACCCACAAGCCTTTTGGCAACCCGCACATTAAACATGCGATTAAACGAACCCCAAAAAACGAGTTGTATTAAGAAAGTGAAGGGGAGGATCAGAGTGAATCCGAAAAAGTATAAATCATCTTTATTCTCAATAAAACTATCTCCAAATTCAAGAAACCCTGTTAAGGTGGTAACTAATAATAAACTTAGGATAGCTAGAGCTGTGAAAGGTATTCGGCCTTGAAGGAAATTGTAAAGCATGGTTACCGCCATACCGATCAAACCAGAGATGGCTATGGCAACCGGAAGATCAAACTTTTCCGTAAAAACATCAGAACCTAGGAAAAGGGTTTGAGAGGCAACAGCAACGGTAGCTAAAAACAAGCCCATTAAGAAGCTAAGGATCAATAAGAGCGATACCGACCCGGTTTCTTCGGGTTCAACATCCAACATTTTCCAAAGCCTTGTGAGCATAATTTTGGGGATTAGCTCCTAAATTTTATACATTTCATCGAAATTTCCTATTCAATCATGAGTTCATTTCAACAATAGTACCTACTGAATCATAGATAGTTGAAGCGTATTGTGGCAAAAGATCAATACAACTTACCGTAGAAATCAGTAATTTGTTAATCTTAGTAACCCTAGCGAGGTAAATAAGATGAGTTTATTTTTTTGCCTTAAAAAGGAGCGAGCTATCGCCATAGCTGAGAAATCGGTAATCCGTAGAAAGTGCTTCGTGATAGATTTTCTTCCAGTCAGGGCCTACAAAAGCTGCCACCAATAAAATCAAGGTGGAACCTGGTTGATGGAAATTTGTGAGGAGAAAATCGGCCACTCTATAATTATAGCCGGGCATAGCATAAATGGAGGTTTCCCCGATGAGGGTATCGCAGCCATCCTTTTCAAGTTTTGCCAATACTCCCTCAATTGACTTTTGCCGGCTATAGTGCCCGGGTAGCACAAAGGGTTCATTTTGAGAAATCAGAAAAGGCTGATCACCTTCTTCAATCAGTTTGACTCCATACCAATAAAGACTTTCTAATGTTCGTAATGAAGTGGTTCCCACCGCCCCAACCGATTTTGCTAAAAGTATTGCATGCAGGTTTTTTTTACTGACTACTACTTGTTCGCTATGCATAGTATGCTCGGCCGCCTTTTCAACTTTCACAGGCTGAAAGGTTCCTGCGCTGACATGCAAGGTCAGAAATTCGGTTGAATGACCTTTCGCTTGAAGATTATCTAAAACCGCATTTGTAAAATGTAGCCCGGCAGTTGGGGCTGCTACCGCGCCTTCGTGATGGGAGTAAACGGTTTGGTAAGTTTCTGCATCCCTTTTCTCGGCCTCTCTATTTAGATAGGGGGGTAATGGAATAAATCCCGTTTGAGAAATTACTTCTGCAAAGCTTTTTGCTTTGGGCTGCCACGAAAATTCCACAAGACCTTGTTTATGGTCAATTAATCTGGCCTCAAGTATTATGTCGCCAGCTTTTTTTGTCAACACAGAATTTGATTGCCAGCGTTTTAGGTTGCCAATGGTGCAATGCCAAGTAGCCTGACCAGTTGCACCCATAGCAACTTGTACTAATGTTGATGGCGAAACAGGATTCAATAAGAAGATTTCAATTGTTGCTCCGGTTTCTTTTTGAAAATGAAGCCGAGCAGGAATTACTTTGGTATCGTTAAAAAATAAGGTGCTTTCACTTGGTAGTAGTTCGGGCAAACTGGTAAACCGATCGTGTTTTATTTCACCATCCTTATAAACCAGTAATTTAGATTGATCGCGCTGAGCTAAAGGATATTGAGCGATCCGATTTTCGGGTAACTGGTAGGTATAATCTTTAATAAGAATTGACTTATCCATTGTTTCTGCAAAGAAGCATAAGAAATGCAGGACTCGCAAAGCGCTATGCTGATTAAAGTATTTCATTAATTTTAAACTTCATCGAGGATACCGAATGCCTTTAAAAGCCAGTCTGCAGAAACGAGTTTTTGAATTTTCATTCAACGCCCGCACCTCACGCGGAGCTATGAAAGATAGAATTTCTTGGTTTGTCCATCTCTGGGATGATGCAGATCCTGAAGTAGTTGGAATAGGCGAATGTGGTCCTTTACCGGGATTAAGTGCGGAGTACACTCCTGAGTTGGAGGCAATTCTTGAGAAACTAGTGGGAGAGATCAATGACTTGTCGGTTGGATTGCCTATGGAAGTGGAACCTGACGCTCTGAATAAGTTTATCACCCAACTTATTGGTGCCGAGCAGGTATCACGGTATTCGTCTTTTGTCTTTGCATTAGAGACCGCTTTGCTCGATCTACATAACGGGGGCGAGAGAACAATTTTCAAAAACAAATTTCTTGAAGGACATCCAATCCCGATCAACGGCCTGATCTGGATGGGTGGTCTTGACTTCATGCTACAGCAGATTGAGATAAAAATCCGCGATGGATTTACTTGTCTTAAATTGAAAGTGGGTGGCCACGATTTTGAGAAGGAGTGCGATGTGCTGCAATACATTCGCAGAAAATATTTTCGAAACAACATTACTATTCGCCTGGATGCGAATGGTGCCTTCAAGAAAGACGAGGCTCTATTTAAGTTACAAGAACTGGCGCGGTTTAACATTCATTCAATAGAGCAGCCTATTAAAGCGGGTCTGGCAGAAATGGCTGAGTTGTGCAGGCAATCGCCTATATCCATTGCCTTAGATGAAGAATTAATTGGGGTTTATGGTAGCGCTGCCAAACTCGATTTGCTTACGCGGATTAAACCACAGTTTATCATTTTAAAACCAACCCTGCATGGCGGGCTTTACGGATGCGCAGAATGGATTCGAATTGCCGAGCAATTGGGTATTGGCTGGTGGATTACTTCGGCTTTAGAAAGTAATATCGGATTAAATGCAATTGCCCAATTTACCGCCCAATATCCGGTGCAAATCCCGCAAGGTTTAGGAACCGGAATGATCTATAATAACAATGTTGAGTCCCCACTAACCATACAGAAAGAGCATCTGACTTACGATGATGGTCTTATTTGGGGTTTTTTGTGAGGCATCAGACTGCTTTGAGCGGTCAGACACCTTAAATGACCTGCTAAACAGCTTTTAACTAAAAAATTTAGTTTTATTTTTGACTTTTTGAATAACAATCCTTTATTTAGCTAAAATTATTAGTTATGGAGGCCAGTAAATTAAGAATTCAGAGCAGAAAGTTAGATTCAGGTCGCTTTCAGGTTAATTTTTCAACAAGTGATGTAGTAGCCGGTGGTTTTTACGGATATCTGCTGGCTGAACCTAAAACTTCGGTCTCTGAAATCTTAAATAAGATACAACGGCATGTGGAGGCAATGAACAATTCAGAGCGCTACTTGCAGCGCAATCTTTTCTCCCTCGGAAAAAGGAAAATGAACTCTGGACGGATCCTAATTTTTAAAAAATAAGTCATGGTTAAACTCAACGAAAACATTCGCATTCTGCGCAAGCGGTTATCACTCACACAAGATCAATTTGCGCAACAACTTGGCGTGAAGCGGTCATTGGTTGGTGCGTATGAAGAGGGACGTGCGGAGCCACGCCTGGAGTTGCTGCAAAAGATGGCTGAAGTATTTTCAATTTCAGTAGATCAATTAATTGGAATTGATTTTTCAACCGGGTCAATTAACTCAACGCCTAACTATGTGCGCGGCAAAGAAGTGGTGGTTGTTACGGTAGATTCATCCGATCGTCAGAATATTGAATTTGTTCCGCACAAAGCAGCGGCTGGTTATCTCAATGGGTTTGCCGATGCGGAATATGTTAAAGAATTGCCGCACTTCAATTTGCCTAATCTTAAACAAGGCACCTATCGTGCATTTGAAATTAGTGGTGATTCTATGTTGCCGTTAATGCCGGGCTCTATTGTTATTGGGGAATATGTGGATGATTTGCGAAATATAAAAAGCGGAAAGACATACGTGCTGGTAACACAGCGCGAAGGAGTTGTTTATAAGAGAGTGTTCAATTACCTCGAAGATAACGGGAGTCTTTTCCTGGTTTCAGACAACAGACATTATGCACCATTTCAACT
>JBBSBG010000176.1:0-6513 GCA_038251495.1 Cytophagales bacterium | reverse complement strand
GCAGAGTTCTACAATTTTACCCTTCTCCGTGAAATCAACTTCATCGGCCAAGTGCTTCATAAGGAAGATGCCCCTTCCGCCAGGCTTCTCTAAGTTTTCAGGAGATGTTGGATCGGGAAGATTGTGAAAATCAAAACCAGTGCCCTCGTCCTCAATCCGGAACTTGATAACCCCATCTTCAAGCATAAGCACTAAAGAGACATTCTTTTGAGAATCGCCCCTATTTCCATGCTTAATGGCATTATTCACTGCCTCAGTAACGGCAATCATAATATTGCCATAGATGTCATCATTGAGTTGATACTTCTCTTTAGCATTATCAATGAAGCTTTCTATCATTCTGATATTTTCAGAAAGCGATGGTATTTCAATACGGATACTATTCATGCCCGACAACTCAGTTTAATTCTTGGGTTTTAATTCGCTTAAAGTACTCACCAATCTCTTGTTTATAATATGGATAAAGTTTCGGTGGCACGGTTTTCAGCAATTCTACTTCTTTTTCCTTCAATCTTAAATACTCCTCGAAAGCTCGAGGAATTTCATTCGTGTACTCCTTGGCGGTTTCGCCTTTTCGCTCTTCATCTAAATCTTGTTCTCGCATAGACTTCTCAGCTTCTAAAAGCCGCGTCAAGATTTCTTTCTGCCGCTGAATCGTTTGCTCTGTTATCTGTTTGTTAACTAAATCCATTTCAGTTTGTTCCATTTTTCCAGGTAAATCTCCACCGGGCATTTTTCCACCCTCCTGTTTCATTCGCTCCTGCATTTCCTGCAGAGCTCTACGGATGCGCTCTTGCTCCGCGGCCATTTTTGCAAACTCCTCTGAAAGCTGGCGACCACTTTTTCCGTTGCCACCTTTTTTCATTTCCTCCATCTGTTGGTTCAGTTGTTGCTGAATCTTGGCAAGACTATCTCCTGGCTTTCCCTTTCCTTTCTTCTTTCCACTTCCTGGTTTAGCATTAGCCATCATATTCATCATCATCTCAAAATGATCATTTAGCATTAAAGCCAGATTGTTTATGCTCGTCATCGATAGTTGCATTTCGGTGCTGGCGTTTGGCTTCCTTCTTTCCTTAATGTTATAAACAGATTTGTCAAGATGATCATTGAGTTCTCCAACTTCCCGCGTTACAATGGAACCCATGAACGCATCTTTCTTTGAAAGACTCAAAAGACTGTCTTCCAGCACTTTAGCATCATCTTTTAGCTTTAGCTGATTCTGCGAAAGCTGAACATACTTAGGATCTGTTTGCTGAATAGGACTAAATTCTTTTATCAAGCCCTCTTGATCGAAGGATAATTTTATTAGGCCATGAATAATTTGACGCAAGCTTTCCAAGTTTGCTTGGTCAATCTCCATTTCCATAGAGCTTTGCATTCCCTCCATGGCCTTTTGCATCTCCTTCATCTTAGAAACTGCCTTTTTTTGCTTTTCTATCGACTTTTTTGAATCACCTTTATCAAGAGATTCTTTGCTTTCCTCTTGCGACTGCTCTACCTCTTCCTGTTTTTCCTCATTTGGGGTTTGATCGGATTTATCAAGTTCCTCACCTAATTTATCAAGTTCCTTAAGCTGCTCTTGAAATTTTTCAAATTCATTTTTTAGAACTTCCTGCTCCTTAGCCAACTCCTCGGTGGTTGGCTCTTGTTTATCACCCTTTTCAGAATCAGATTTTTCGCCTTGCTTTTTATCTTTCTTCTCTGATTTCTCGCCAGCCTGCTCTTCTGTTTTTTCCAACAACCCTTCCTGTTTTTCAGTTTGTTCTTTTAGCTCGTCAATCGCTTGTTCAAGTTTATAATCGTATTGTAACTGCTTGAATAGTTCGAGCGTTCTTTCTAGTTCCTTCTCCAGGTTGATTTCTTTGCGATCCATCTTCTCCAGCATTTTCTGGATCTGGTTTACATCAGCATTTTCTTTCAACATTTTTTCCATTTCCCTAAAGAGTTTTTTAGTCTCTTCATCCAACAACTCATCCATCAGTTTTTGAATCTGTTCTGATTTTTCTTTTATGCGCTGATTTTCTTCAGAGAAGTTTTCCTTCTTTTGCTCAAGCAAGGCATTTTCTTTTTGCATGGCGTTGATCACCTCATCAAGTCGCTCTTTTTTGTTCAGTAAATCTTCCAGCATTTTTTTGTCTTGCCAATCCAGAGTTTGTTTGCCCCGCAATTTTTCCCGGGCTTCATCAATGGCTTGTTGCAAGTCTTTTGCTTTTTTTAAACTTTGATCAACTTTGTTTTCGGCCGATTGTTGAGATTTAGAAATCTCCGCTTTTAATTCTTCTTCACTTGGTAACGAGAAAATGTAGTTGGCACTTCGTGAGGACTTTCTTCCATTCACACCATCATTATCCCACACTTGCAAATGATAGAACAATTTATCTCCGGGCTGCAAGTTGAGTGAATCGATGCGCCATCGGTAATAAAAATTTTGTTGTTGCTGCCGCGATGCAATTGTTATCGTTTTACTTTTAGTCGGAAGTTCTTTTGTTCCTTTTACAATGTGATAGTTTAATGATAAACCGGTTACTCCGTAATCATCGCTCACCGATCCACCTAACAGAATAGATTTGAAAAGAATAGAATCTTGAAGATTATCAACAACAACTTGTGGGTATTGATCTTTAATAACACTCACTGCATAAGAAATTCGATCTTTGTTTTTACTCTCATCATTCTCCAAAATAATAGAATAGTCATCGGGGTTTTTAAATCCCTTACTAAATGTAAATAACTCTTTATCAATTAGTTGCATGTCTTTTAGGTTGGGATCGGATGTAAATTGAATGCTTGCTTTTTGCGTGTGCGCAGCACCAATTCTCCACGTTACTTTTGTGCCTTCCGGAATTTCAAGGTTACCTGCATTGGTTAACTCCTGTGCTTTCAAACCAAGATACCCCGGATAGTCTAATGAAACCTTTAATTGAGTTAGCTCAGGTCTGTTTACGAGCTGAATTTTATGGCCATCAGAAAAGAAGCCCGAACCTTCAAATTGAAAATCAATTTCGTTTTGAATATTCTCGAATGTATACGTAAACACTCCCGCTCCGGCAGTTTCCATTTTCCAACGCTGACCACCATCTGAAATAATATAAACCGCAGCCGGTAATGCATTGCCTTCAGTTTTTACACGCAGCGTAAAGTCCTCATTAAAAAAGGCAAGTAAGTTTTGATCTTGAATTAAAAACTGAAACGGAGCTTGAGGTGAAAACTCCTGATTGAATTGCACAATTCGTTTCGCGCTTTGTGTAAAGATTCCCTGATTGAGAATTAATAAAAACAGAATTAATAAAAACGGAATCGCGAAATACTTGAGGTACTTTCTGTTTTCCTTTAGGTCGATTGCCTGCGCAAAATCAACATCCTGAATGGCAATGGCACGTTGAGCAATACCCGCATCTATTAACGCACTGTGCTTTTCGAGCGAGGCGAGTTGAATTAAGTTCAGGAGTTTGTCGGAGATATCAGGAAAAAACTTCCCAATCATTTGGGCGCTCTCTTCTTTGCGCAATCCTTTTTTATAAATCCACCAGGCAATGGGTTCTCTTAAAAAACGAAGAATTGAAAAACCAGCTACTAAAAAGAAAGTGGTGAAGATTAAAAAGCGACTCGCTTTACCAAGCCAAAGGTTGTACTCTAAAAGCGAAGCAATAAGAAAGTATGCAAGTAGAATGGAGACGGATACGATGGTGCCCCGAATTAATAAATTGAGGTAATACCTTTTGGTAAAGGATTTTATTTTGTCGTTAATATGATTAATCCCCACGGCCATTCTTAAACTGAAACGAACTTATCTTAAAGATAGTTTTAATCCACTAAGATAGCCGACCAAAGGTGTCAAGTCAAATCGTCTATGGAGGGATTTTGTTGCAGCGGAATAAAATAACGATCTACTTTCTTTTGTTAAGAGTGTTTAGGTGTATTCTCATTTGAACAGCCATCCTGATCCTGAAACTTGGGGATCAGGATGGAATAATTTTTTTTGATTTAATAACCACAAGCATCCGTGTAGAACCTAATGCTTAACCTGAATTTGTTGTTTTTCAATGTGGCCATTGGATGTGATCTTAAGATAGTAAAGTCCGGTTGGTAGATCGGCAGTGGAAAGAACAATAGTGCCAGCCACTGAGGTTTCACTTTTCCTCAATACCGAACGGGAGTCGTACAATTCAACGGTTAATGCAACATCGCGAGAAATCATCAACTCATTCGCATCTCGCTCTTTATATGAGGCCGTTGCGTCTTTTTTAGATTCAGGGTGTGTTATTGCTTCAATGGTTACTTGCGTGGTTGATGGATTGGGATACATAGCAAACGACCCTGTTTGGTTGGTGATGCTTACCGCTGCCGCGCCTCTGAGGCCGCATACATTAGAAACGCGTGCCAACAGTGTTACAACTTGAAAGGGTGGAGCATTGAACATTTGAAAAGTCAAGTCTTTGGAATTACTTCCAATATTATAAGGTGGCGAGGGAAAAACAACCTGCCATTGGTAATTGCTGTTTTCGTAATAGTTGGTGCTGAAGTTGAGTATGGTACCGGCCGCAGCCCACAAAGTATTGGAGACAGGCGTGGGGCTTCCGTTAAGGTACATTTGTGGTGATACTGTTGTGTTGCCTACAGTAACCACTCTTGTTAACGCGATACTGCCGCAGCCGCCACTAATGGTTGCGGTAACAGTAACATCGCCTATAAAATTATTTACCCTAACAGCCGCGCCCGTGGTGGCATTGATGGAGAGGCCGGAAGGGTTGCTGGAAGACCAGGCAATCTGAACTCCTTGTACGTTTGCAACGGAATAAGAAGATGAATTGCACACTACTGCAGAACCCACAATTGCTGGAGGTATAAATGATGGCGTAAAGGTTGCCGACCGTTTGGAGCCACAGCCAAGTGTGGCGGTTACTTCAATCTGTCCGGCATCAGCGGCTGAACCACTTGGCTGTAACGTGATCGCGTTACCGCTTTGACTTACAATTGTCCAACTGCCAGGTTTTTTCCAATCATAACTTGAGATAATACATGTGCCTTTGCTGGGCTATTTGTGCTGTAAACGTAACTGGGGTTGTATTGCATGCAGTGGTGCCTATAAAACCTGCGGGTGGAACCACCGATACAATTGGATTAGAGCCTCCCAAATTTGTGTTTAGTGAAATATTAATAGGAGAAGAAAACGCAGAGGAGGTACAATTTGGGGTAGAACCCCATAAGCTACCCTTTACCACAATAACCCCAGGTTCGGCACAAGCCAATGGAACTATCGTAATAGATCGAGTTGTGGTTCCAAACTCTCCAGTTTTTCCAGTTGTAAAATCTTTCCAACCAGCCGGAAGATTCCAGATATAAGATACTTCTGTGCGTGCAGGCTGACCAAACCCCCCTGTGCCATCAACAACCATTGCTGGCACTATAATAGGAATAGACTGTGGCGGATTGCAAAAATCTAAATTGATAACATTGGGAAAAGTGTCAAAAGGTTGGTCTTTGACTGATAAGATCAGTTCGCTTTTGCTATCGTTCAACCCCTCATTTGGATTTCCTTCTGCACAACCAGCAAAGGTTACTTTAATTGTAGAAGTAAGACCACGCACGTCATTCCAGTTTACGGTAACTGTTTTCAGATCATCTCGTCCACTAATGACACCACCCGTCACAGTCCACTTTATTTTACATGATCCAAAGTTAGTTGGGATGCTTACTGAATATCCAGTTCCACTCACTGGACAAACCGTACCCGCCACATTTGATGAGGTAGTTTTTGTAATTGTTTGGCCACCTGCATAAAGAGTCAAGAACACGAGAGAAATTAATTGAAGTAGCTTTAGTGTTTTCATAACTATTTAAAATTTAAGATTTTTTTGAGAATATTGAAGTCCTAATGTTACTGAAATGCTATTGATATCTAGTTGACCATAAATTAGATCCAATGAATAACCTAATACATAGTTTCCTTGAAGTCTTAGAAACGCAGTTAATCTATCATTTAACGGCTTCAAGTAAGTAATACCCGCTACCGCATCAAATGTGTACTTTTCAAAACCATCTATCGTGTTAATAGCTCCGCTACCAATTATTGTAGTGATCGATTTTTTTAGATAGCAAACTGATCCGCCCAAGAAAAAATGAAACCGATTCGATTTTGAGAGCGAATAGGAACCAACCAATGAACCTACTAAATAATCATTTTTTTGGGTTGTCAAACTTTCATAGTATAAAGAACCGTTTGTGTCAAAAGTCATAATTTTCTCATCGTATCTTCTTTTTTCAAAAGAAAACTTTCCCTGTAACTCAAATCTTTGCTTAATAGAGTGAATTAAACTTAAACCAATTATAGATCCGGTTTTAGGGTGGTAACTATAAATTGTTCGTTGGTCACTTAATTCGTAGATGAAATCAGACCAACCATTGTCGTTTAGAAAAGATAACCCCGGCCCTGCAAAAATTTCTATTTTGTTAATAAATCTTAGAGGCATGTTTGCCTGGGTGGAGGAGTTCTGTGCGAGCGCAGAACTTGCT
>JBBSBG010000175.1:0-6529 GCA_038251495.1 Cytophagales bacterium | reverse complement strand
GTAGGTGAAAACCGGTTCATAAAAAAAGCCTATTGGGCGAGCGAAGAATTTCTGGAAATGTTTGAGTTCCCCTTAATTAGTGGTGACGCCTCACAAGTGATGGCTGACCCAAGATCGATTGTGATTAGTCAATCCATGGCCAAGGCTTTATTTGCCGATGAAGACCCAATCAACAAAACAATTCGTGTAGATAATGAGTATGAGTTGAAAGTAACAGGCATTCTGAAAGATGTTCCGAGCAATTCATCTTTCGAATTTGACTTTCTGATGCCCTGGAAATTTCGCGAGCAAGAGAATGCGTGGGTGCGAGAAAATACAACCCGCTGGGGCAACTATTCCTTTCAGGTGTTTGTGGAGTTGAATGATCCGGCTAACCACCTGGCTGTTGAAAATCAAATCAAAAATATTTTGCAAGAGCATGGTGAAACTGAAAATAAGCCCGAGCTCTTTCTCTATCCATTGCTTAGGTGGCGCTTGTACGGCTCGTTCGAAAATGGGGTTGAAACAGGAGGCATGAATGATTATGTGCAAATGTTTTCAATCATCGCCATTTTTATAATTGTTATTGCGTGCATCAACTTTATGAATTTGGCTACGGCCCGATCAGAACGAAGGGCACGTGAAGTGGGCGTGCGTAAAAGCGTTGGCTCCAGGCGCTATGAATTGATCATGCAATTCATAGGCGAATCGCTGTTCATATCATTCATTGCTTTTGCTATTGCTATTTTAATGGCGCAACTATTGTTGCCATTCTACAATGATCTGGTTCAGAAAAAACTATTTATCGATTATACTTCATCACAGTTTTGGATTTTCACATTGGGAATGATCTTCATTACGGGAGTTATCTCAGGAAGCTATCCGGCTTTTTATCTATCATCCTTTCAACCAGCAAAAGTCTTAAAAGGAAAACCAACTATTGGCAAAGGTGCCAGCATACCGCGCAAAATTTTGGTTACACTGCAATTCGGATTTTCTATCCTTTTAATTATAGGCACACTAGTAATTTATCAGCAAATACAATTGGTGAAAGGGCGCGAGTTGGGTTACGATCAGGAAAACCTGATGGCTGTTAATTATTCAAAGGAAATTGAGAAAAATTATCGCCCCATTAAACTAGAACTACTAGCCTCTGGGGTTGTGGAAGCTGTAACTAAATCCAATAGTTCAATTACCGATATTAATTCAAACAATTTTTTAGGCTGGCCCGGCAAGCCCGAGGAGTTGCGCGTGATTTTTACAACCATCGCTACAGAATATGATTACACCAAAACAATGGGGATTAAACTTTTGGAGGGTCGCGATTTTTCAGAAGACTTTAAATCAGACACTGCTTCAATTTTAATTAATAAAGCTGCGCTCAACTTAATGAATCTAACTGATCCCATCGGCACCGAACTTGACCTTTGGGGTAGCAAACGAAAATTGATTGGTGTGGTAGATGACGTCTTAATGGGTTCCCCTTACCAACCTATTAAACCTATGTTTGTCATTCTTAATCCGGAATGGATTGATGCAGTGAGTGTGCGGTTAAAAAAGACAGAAGATTTACCCGGAGCAATTAACACCGTGAAAGCTGTGTTCGCGAAGTATGCGACTGCCTATCCGTTTGAATATCGATTTGCCGATGTTGAGTTTCAGAAAAAATTTACTACGCTAAACCTTACCAGTACACTGGCTAGTTTATTCGCAACGCTAACCATTATTATTACCGGACTTGGATTGTTTGGCCTTGCAGCTTTCACCGCTGAGCAGCGCACAAAAGAAATTGGAATCCGTAAAGTATTGGGCGCTTCTGTTTCCAGTTTGGTTGGCATGATGTCTAAAGATTTTTCAATACTGGTTATCATCTCTTTTGCAATTTCATCGCCTTTCGCTTGGTGGTCTTTAAATAAATACCTGGAACGTTATCCGGTTCGGGTTGACATAGCCTGGTGGATCTTCCCGGTAACGGGGTTGATTGCATTAGTATTCGCGGTAGCGATTGTAAGTACGCAAGCACTGCGTGCAGCCAGATCAAATCCAGTTAATTCGTTGCGGAGTGAATAAATGCGAGGTTAGAAGTTCGAGGTTCGAAAATTTAAATTTGACTACCTTCACTTATGCCTTCAAATCAAACACTCGATGATTTTCTTCATGGAAAATCAGATCATACTATAGAATTATTCCATCGCTTTGTTGAGGAATACAGAAAAATAGGAGCGATAACGTTACACCCGGCTAAAACCATGATTGGTATTGCTACTCCGCGGAAGCGCATAGCATACATCACCCAACTTGGTAAAAGCTTCATTCATGTTGTCTTTCCTTTTGAAAAGCGGTATCCGGATAATTTATGCTTTCAAAAAATTGCGCAAGTGCCTGGCGATGCCAGGCAATTCAATCATCACTTTCGCATGCTTGCCAAAGCGGATGTTAATAAAGAAGTGCTGAACTTTATGAAGCTGGCTTACAAACTTGGAAGCTAAGTTCGTTTACTGATTAAGCTTCTACAGCCTTACTCACCTTTCTATATGTAAAAGAGTGGTAAATATGCCTGCGGGCAAAACGATCGGGAGTATCAGAATTAAGGAATTTGTTATAGACACTATGCGGCAACCCAAAATATTCGTAGCTGCTACCATCGGCAAAGTTTACCTGCAGCGTTTGAGCTTTAAATTTAAAGTCTACAATTTTTGAGACCGTAATTACTTCGGTGTACTGATCCAACTGCTGAGCATGGGTTTCGGGAGCTACGCTTACCAATAGATGATAGGCCTCAATCACAGCTTTACTCTTTTCTTCAGCGGCTGATTTTTCAGTGTTATCCTGAAATTTATCAGGATGCCAATCCTTCATCAACGTACGGTAAATGGATTTCAATTCTGATAGTTGAACTTCTTTGTCAACCCCTAGCAGCTTTCTGGACTCTATAATTTTTTTCATGCGGCCGCAAAAATATGCTTTTTGTGTCATATGCATACACCTGAGTCAAAAGATTTCTAGTGGTTCAAGCGGTAGAATAGAAGTATTTTTACAAAATGATTTCCCGTAACCTCAAATTACTAATCGTCCTAATAATCGTTGGCGCAATTGCTACTTATGTGATTTTCGTTACCATTCCCACACAACTAACCAAGCGAAGTTATGAGGCTGCCAAAACGTTGGGTGAAGATTTTCGCAAAGCCTTTCAATTCACACCCGAAATAACAGTCGACCGTACAATCGTTTTAAATCAACAAACTCCCGTGCTTGAACTTGCTGTGCTTTCTCAAAACTTTGGGCACAATTACACCTGGACAAACGCGTGGCTAGGTAGCACTAAACAAATTTTTATCACGGGCACCTTTGAAGCGAAAGCCGGGTTTGATCTTCACCAAAAATTTAAGATTACACTTATCGATGATACAGCGTATGTGACTTTGCCCGAGCCCACCCTACTTTCTTTAGAGTCGCAAGGCGATATTACCTATCGGGATGAAAATGGAATCTGGAATTGGGTGGATATGAATGATCGAACGAAAGCTACTAATGCTTTTATTAAGGACGCTCGCGAATTTGCCGCTCAGGCAGCTTTTGTAAAAGATGCTCAAACGAAAATGGAGACACAGGTGAAGGTGTTATTAAAGCCTTACGCAAAAGAAGTTGTCATCCAGTACAGCTCTACCGAAAGAATTCCACCACCACTTTAGTGCTACAATTCCTGCTTGTAGTAGATCTTATAATACTTTCTTCCATCTTCATCCGTTCCGCGCTCAATCAATTCCCGATCGCCATGAATATAGATGTGAAAGTTCTTATCTAATTTAAGCACGCTCTTAAACACGCGCGATTGTTTTTTCACGACTTCCGGTGAGATAGCAAATCCGTCTTCTTTATCAATACTAAATTGCTCGCGGAAATTATTTTCGAACTTGCGAAATGATTTGATTACTTGAGGATCTTCAAACACTTCTTGCTCAAATTCCTTCTGATTGAACTCGTCTTTCTTTTTAAAATACCCGATGGACTTATTCAGATAATTAATCTGATCGGCCTTAGATAGTTCAAACTCATCACCAAGTTGATCGGTAACATAGTGCCTCGCAATGTCAAGAACGTTTCGGGTTGCCTGAAAATCATCCTTCACGGGAGTAACACGCAAAAATAATTCCCGCCAATATTGCGCATCTGATGATTTGCCAGAACGATCCAGAATAGAAAGTCGATACCCTTTGTCTTCATCCAGATTGTAAATCAAACAACCCTTATCTAGTTTCTCCAGATTAATACCACTCTGATAGTCTACTTCAAATCGACCATCTTTTTTTGGAGTTAGCTTTAGAATAGAACTTTTACTTTCTGATTTAAAAACTCCAAGCGCTTCCGTGTTTGTACCTTCTATAGACAGGTTAGAAAAAAGCACCACAAATAAATCACCCGACTTAATTAACGGATGTACGGATACTTCATATAAGTGTTTGGCTATGCTAACCGACTTTAAATGAAACTGATCTGCGGAAGCAAACACTTCATTTGTCCATTGAAACATGGGGTTATGCCGAAAGTCACCATCGGTTGACGTGAAATGGAAATACTCGGAAGAGTTAAACGCACTGAGAAATGAAGTGATCAGGCGCGAACGTAAATCCTCATCAGTTAAGTCGAGCTCCGCACGCGAAACAATGAGATCTTCACCGTTGGTTTTGTTTCCGAGTGTGTGTGCCGAAATATGATTGAGTTGCGCCTGAAGGTAATTTATCATGGCGGCAAAGATAAGTTTTGTCGCCTAATCAACTTGATAAAAAATTTAGCGCATCTCTAAAACTTTTGCTTCCATTACCTCAACCCCTGCCCTTCTACCAAAAGAGAAGGGTAAGCCGAGTTTTTAGAGATGCGCTTTATTTTGCCAACACCATTGGCAAATCATTTCGCGACCATTCGCTCCATGAGCCAACATAGAGTTTTGGAATTTCCAGACCAGCCGCAGCCATCGCCAATAATGTATGGCAAGCTGTTATTCCAGAACCGCAATGAACAATAACCTGATCAGCCTTTTGTCCTTCAAATGCCTGCGTATATTTTTCCTTTAATTCTGAAGGCGACAAATATTCACCATTTGCATTGAGATTTGTGGTGAATGGAATATTGACTGCACCCGGAATATGGCCTGCAATTAAATCGATCGGCTCTGTGATTCCATCAAAGCGCTCTGCCGAACGCACATCCACAATTATTGCGCTACCTTGTTTCGAAGCAACCTTAACTTCCTCCAAATCAGCCAAAGCCAATTGCCAGCCCTTGATAGGATAAGCCTCTTTAGAAGTAATCGTTTCCTTCTTTGAACTCATTGGATAGCCAGCAGTCTTTGCAGATTGCAGACCTCCATTTAACACTTGAACTTTTGCGTGGCCGATTGCTTTCAACATCCACCAAAAACGAGCGGCTGCGTTGCCGGCTTGCTTATCGTCATAAATCACAACATGACTGGCCGGGGTTACGCCCAATAAACCAAGTACGTTAGAAATTTTTTCTAACGTTGGTAATGGATGGCGACCACCGTTAGAAGCATCGAGTGTTGGAGTTGCTAATTGATTTTCAGTATCAACATAAAGCGCGCCCTCTAAATGATTGGCGTCATAATTTGCTTTTGCATTCGTGCCAGCACTTGCGTCAAACACAATTAAATTGGGTTGATTTTTAATTGCTTGTAATTCGCTAACGGTTATTAGAGGATGACCTTCACTCATATCTGTGCAATTATGCATGCCACTAAGGCACGAAGACACAAAAATCATATTTAAAAAGAAATTGTGTCTTAGTGACTTGGTGGCAAATTGGGTTTAAGTATTAAACTTTTTTCGGTGGCAAATCAAAAGCCGTGGCCTCATGTTCAAAATTGCCATTGTGCGATCCATCACAAAACGGCTTATTAGCCGAGCGGCCGCAGCGACACAACGAAACTATGGTGCGTCCTTGCAGTCCATAGGCCGAGCCATGCATGTCAACAATTTCAAAGTCGCCATCTAATTTTACTGAACCATTGTTGTTGATTGTTATTTTAGTTTTACTCATAGTTCGCAAGATACAGATTAAGGCCATCTCTAAAAACATTATCACGTTGTCCCGATAGCTATCGGGAGTCGAAACGTAAATCACATTTTTGCCCTCGAAACTGACTTCGATAAACTCAGTCTGACATTCGTTGTAGGTTTTTAAAGCCTCTTTAAAATAATTTCAGTTGATCTGAGTCATCATCTATTCGGGTTCTAACAGCAGGATCATTAAAGTTAGAAATCGAAATGCCAAGCAGGCGCACTTTCTTATCTAATAAATCTGTGTTATCTAATAGTTGCTTGGCTATGCCTTCTATCGTGTCAAGGTCATCAATGGCTTCATCAAATGATTGGCTTCTGGTGATTTGCTTAAAGTCGTGATATTTTATTTTGATTGTGATAGTTCGCCCTTTCAATTGATACCGGGCCAGGCGAGCCTGAACAACTCCAGCAATTTTCTCCAACTCAAGATTCATTTCCTCTTGGGTGGTCAGATCAAATGAGAACGTATCTTC
>JBBSBG010000174.1:0-6555 GCA_038251495.1 Cytophagales bacterium | reverse complement strand
TCATCGCGCTATTTTAGGCGAGGTGCTAACATTTAATCCAAGTAAGATTGGCCAAGCACTCGACTCCAGCAGAACGACAAGCTGGGCTGATATAAAAGGATTTTTAAATCGCAATGTTAAGCTGAATGTTTTTGCGGGATCGAAGTTTATAAGGTCAGAGTTTGAAACGGATAAACAAAATCTTGTTGACTATTATAATACATTGGGCTATCGCGATGCTGAAGTTATTTCCGACACAATTGTCAATTTTGACAAGTCCAATATTGATGTAAAGGTTAAACTTTATGAGGGTCAAAAGTACTACTTCCGCAATATAAACTGGGTTGGAAATTACATCCACAGCGCAAACATTCTCAGTAAAATTCTTGATATCAATAAGGGCGATGTTTACAATCAAGAGCTGATAACAAAAAAGACAACCTTTAACCCCAAGGGAGCCGACATTAGTGGATTGTATATGGATGACGGGTATCTGTTTTTTAGAATCACCCCGGTGGAAGTTGCTGTAGTGGGAGACTCTATTGATGTGGAGATGCGAATTTTTGAGGGCGACCGCGCCACCATTGATGAAGTAATTATCAGCGGAAATGAGCGAACCAATGATCATGTAATTCGAAGAGAGTTAAGCACTATCCCAGGCCAGAAATTTAGAAGATCAGATTTAATTCGTACGCAACAGCAATTATCTCAAATGGGTTATTTTAATCCGCAAAAGATAGAGCAAGATATCCGCCCTAATCCTGCCGATGGCACCGTTGATATTGAATGGAAAGTAGAAGAACAATCTAATGACCAGATTGAGTTATCGGGTGGCTGGGGTGGCGTTTTTGGGTTTGTCGGTACTGTTGGGCTATCCTTCAATAATTTTTCAATCCGTAACGTGCCGCATTTAGATAAGTGGAAACCACTACCAGTAGGTGACGGTCAACGTTTATCATTGCGCGCTCAGGCCAATGGAAGATCTTTCCAGAGCTATAGTTTGTCATTCACAGAGCCTTGGTTGGGGGGAAGGAAGCCTAATTCTCTTACCGTCAGTTTAAATCATTCTATTTCGCGCTTACCAAACGCTTCCTTTGAGTTTACAGATCAATCTTCCCTAAAGCAAAGTGGCATTACTATTGGATTGGGGCGCAGACTTGAGTGGCCGGATAACTATTTTTCTTTAACTAACTCATTGTCTTACCTGGTTTACAACTATCAAAATTTTTTCGGAGGATCCACAATCTTGCCACTTAAGGGTAAAACAAATGAGATTATGTTTAACACAACATTATCCCGAAACAGCATCGATAACCCGATGTACCCAACTACGGGGTCAACAATTTCGTTAGCAGTTAACTTTACTCCGCCTTATTCGCTTTGGAGAGATCCTTCCTATTATATAGATATCAATCAGAGATATAAATGGACAGAAATGCACAAGTGGATGATTGATGCGAAGTTTTACATTAAAATAATCGGAAGTCAGAAGCCAGACGGGCGCAGTTTGGTTTTAGAGACAAAAGCACACTTTGGGTTTATTGGACGTTTCAATCAGAGTCTCCCACAAGGTCCATTCCAGCGCTTTCTTGTAGGGGGCGATGGCTTAGCCGGAGGATTTAACTCTTTTGTATTAGGTCAAGATATAATTGGCTTGCGCGGGTATGGCAATAATCTCGTAACTCCGCCTTTATATGCACAACGAGGCCAACAACAGTTAAATGGTATTGAAGGTGGTATTGTGTATGAGAAATTTGGATTAGAACTCCGGTATCCGGTTTCAACCAGCCAGGCGGCTACCATTTATGGTTTCTTATTTACTGAGGCAGGAAATAACTGGGACAATTACCAGGATTTTAATCCGTTTAGTCTCTATAAATCAGCCGGTGTGGGAGCAAGAATATTTATGCCAGCCTTTGGTCTTATAGGTCTTAATTGGGCTTATGGGTTCGATCAATTGCCAGGCGCACCCAATATCAGCGGCTCACAATTCCACTTTACAATAGGCCAACAAATCAGATAAAATGCGCTTTTTTGTACTAACGGCTCTTTTTATTTTTTTCGGCCTAACTTTTGCAAATGGTCAGAAGTTCGGTTATTTCGATTCAGAATTTGTGCTGAGTAAAATGCCCGAGTACAGCAAGGCACAAGGAGAAATAGAGCAGTTAACAGCGGGATGGCAAAAAGAAGTGGAGGATATGCAGCGAAAAGTAGATGAACTTTATCGGGTATTTCAGGCGGAGCAGGTGTTGTTGACAGAAGAGATGAAGCAAGAACGGCTAGATGCTATAAAAAAAAAAGAAGCAGAGGAAAGGGATTATCAGAAAAAGGTTTTTGGTTTTGGAGGGCTACTTTTTTTGAAAAAACAAGAATTGATTAAACCTTTGCAGGATAAGGTGTTTGATGCGGTTGAGAAGGTGTGTAAAGCAAACAGATTAGCAATTTTATTCGATAAGTCTGCTGAGCTGGTTATGATTTACACGGATCCACGCCATGATTACACCGATTTTATATTAGAAGAATTAGGATTAGGAGACCCAAACGATAAAGTCAAATAAATAAACTAAAAATGAGAACACTTTTTTTACTTCTGTTTTGTGTGGTAGCAGTATCTACCCAAGCCCAGGAAACCCAAAAAATCGGCTATGCCGACTGGCAATATATTTTCAGTCAGTTGCCTGAATTCAAACAAATTGAGAATGAGTTGAAAACTCACGGTACGCAATTAGAAAATCAATTAAAAGCGAAGAGCCAGGAATTGGAGACTAAGTACAAGGCGTATCAAGGCATGCCGGCAACAACTCCAGATGCCATTCGCGCTGATAAAGAAAGAGAATTGCAAGGCATGCAGGAGAGCATTCAGAAATTCCAAACAGATGCGCAAACTTCATTACAAAACAAACAAGGCGCGTTGATGGATCCTGTTATAAAGAAAGTCGGCAAGGCCATTGAAGATACGGCAAAAGAGAATGGCTATGCATTTATTCTCAACCCACAATTAATGGGTAGTGGCGAAGATGTTTTGCTGTACTCTGATGAGAAATACGATATCTCTAAATTGGTTTTAAAGAAATTAGGAATAACGCCTAAACCTGAAGTGGCGGACAAGTAATATTTTTAGAAAAATTTCTAAAAAACCTGTTCTGATTTTTCAGAGCAGGTTTTTTTATTTGCCATAACCACCACCGCCAGGGGTTTGAATAATGATGGTGTCACCGGATTTCATTTGCACACTATCCATACCCGTTAGCTTTAGTTCCTTATTGTCGTTAGTTATTAATTTCTGTTCGCCTCGTTTTCCGGGTTGCCCGCCTGCCAACCCATAAGGTTTTTCTTTTCGATGTTGTGAAAGAATGTTCACCTCAACATCTTCCTTAAATGTGATTTCACGAATTACACCATCACCACCTTTCCACTTTCCTTTTCCGCCAGAGTTCTTGCAAATCTCAAAACGATTTAGTCTAACTGGATAGCGTAACTCTAATATTTCAGGATCGGTAATGCGTGTGTTTGTCATGTGTGAGTGAACAGCATCAGCGCCATTAAAACCATTGCCTGCACCTGTGCCGCCACAAATAGTTTCGTAAAAACCAAAACGTTTGTTTCCAAAAAGAAAATTATTCATCGTCCCTTGGCTACAGGCGCTAAGTTTCAAAGCTTTTAGTAATGTGTCTGTTAGTCGCTGACTCACTTCGGTATTTCCGCCCACGACAGCCGGCATGTTTGTGCCGCTAAAGTCCGGGTTTAGCAATCCGGTTGGCAAAACAATTTGCACATGTTGCATAAGACCCTCATTCATTGCAATGGGTTTGTTTACCCAAAGCCTGAGTACATACAGGATTACGCTTTGCACAATAGCAGGCGTTGCATTCAGATTACCGACATGTGTTTTGGATGAACCAGAAAAATCAATTTCTAAATTTTCTCGTTTTAGTACCGATATTTTTACTTTAAGAATTGATCCATCGTCTAACCGCTCTGTTGCAGCAAATGAATTTTGATTTAAAGATTTTAGTTTTGTCCGAAGAAGTTTGGAGGCATAATTCTGCAAGGCTTTCATGTAATTGGAAACTTCAATTAACCCGTATTCCTTGCAAAGAGATTGTAGCTTATTCTCACCCAAATTAACTGCAGCCAATGCTCCATTCAGGTCGGCCAGATTTTCTTCCGGTAATCGCGATGGATAACTTCCTGTTAATAGTATCTCTTTAATTTTAGCCCACTGCGCTTTACCTCTTTTTACTAAATAAGTTGGCGGAATAATAACCCCTTCTTCATAAAGTGAGGTAGCATTTGCTGGCATTGAGCCGGGCTTCATACCGCCTATTTCTGCATGATGTGCGCGAGCAGCTACGTAGCCAACCAGTTTCTTTTTTACAAATACTCCTTTAATCAAAGTAACATCGGGTAAGTGCGAACCACCAAATGCGGGATGATTAGTAATAACAACATCACCTACTTGAATGGACAATGCCTTTACAACTTCGCGAACACAAATACCCATGCTGCCCAAATGGACCGGAATGTGGGGAGCATTAACTACCAGATATCCTTGTGCGTCCATCATGGCACAAGAAAAATCTAATCGCTCCTTTACATTAACAGAAAAAGAAGTGCGCTGAAGCAGGGCCCCCATCTCTTGTGCAACAGCGGTAAAGCGATTACTGAATAATTCAAGTGCAGCTTCTGCAAAGTTGGTTGATTTTGAGATTTTGTTTTTATGGTAAGACTCTACAATTCCATGATTGAACGAGTTCAGTGTAAATTTCCAATTTGGAGCCACTAACGTGGTTGAGTTTTCACTAACAATCACGGAAGGGCCTTCAATGTATGCACCGGCAGTTAATAATTCCCAACGATAAACGTTAGCTTTTTCCCAAAACCCATTAATAAAGATTTTGGTATTCTTTTCAGGGGTTGGATAGTAGTGAACGACTTTACTCTTCTTTATTTTTTTTGTATAGGAATCAACGCAAAGTATTAATCGTATTGACTCAACTTCAATTTCCCGATCGGCAAGCCAATGACCATAAATCTGTTTGTATTTCTTTTTAAATTCTTTTTGAACCGATTCTCCTAATTTAAAATTAGTTTCTATTGTGCTCTCCTGACCCTTAAATCTCAGAAAAACCAGTGATTTGGAAATCTTTATTTTATCTGAAACATATCCATCATTAACAAGTTTAGTTGTTCCCTTTGCAAATAGTTCTCTAAAATAATTTTTAAAATTCTTCTCTGCTATGATAAGTTTTTGAAGTAATAACTTCTCTTCAACGTGTTCAATCTGCGCGTGTCCAATTCCGTATGCGCTAAGTAACCCGGCATCGTAAGGGATCAGGATTTTTTTCATGCCCAATAATTCAGCCAATGCACACGCATGCTGGCCACCGGCTCCTCCAAACGATAACAAGGCATAGTCAATTGGATCGTTACCTTGTTGAATAGAAACTTTTTTAATGGCTTCCGCCATAGCTTCGTTGGCAATTAAAAGTAGCGACTCAAGTAATGCCTCTTTAATTATTTTTTCCCCATTGACTTTTCTGATCTTACTAATTAATTGATCAAATGCTTCTTCTGATTTTTTTCGATTGAGAGGAATTGAAAAAAGATCGGGATCAATCCGGCCTAATAAAAGATTAACATCGGTAATTGTAAGTGTGCCACCACTTCCATAGCAAGCTGGCCCGGGCGAGGCACCGGCACTATGAGGACCAACCGTAAGTTTATATCCATCAAAGTCACAAATGGATCCGCCACCCGAGGCAATAGTTTCAATAGCTAATGATGGGGATAGAATTTTAATATCCCCAACTTTGGATTCGTAACGGTAAGAATATTGCTTGTCATAAAGCGAAACATCAGTACTTGTTCCGCCCATGTCAAACGTGATGAGCTGATTTATACCGGAAAGCTTAGCAGCAGTTGCTGCCCCAACTACACCACCAGCAGGGCCGCTTAGTAAGCTGTCTTTTGGATAGAAATTTTGCGCATTCACTAAACCGCCTGCGCTGGTCATAACTTTCAAATGGGCACTCGATAATCCCTTTTGAATAGTTGAAACGTAGCCATAGATAATGGGATCGAGGTAAGCATTAGCAACAGCTGTTTCAGCGCGTGGCAAAATTTTTATTTGTTTCGAGATTTTATTTGAAGCTGTGACGAACTGAAACCCACTGCTAATCAATTCTGATTCGAGTAAAATTTCATGCGTTGGATTTTTATAGCTATTTAATAATGCGATAGCTACTGAATTGCAGTTCGATTTTTTTAGTTGTTTAATAAGCTGAGTTATAGATTCAGAACTTATTGGGGTTAGAATTGCTCCATCTGATTCAATCCGCTCATCAATTTCAATAACAGTGTGGTAGAGCGGAATTTGTTTAATGATATTGAGTGCAAATAAATCGTTGCGCTGCTGTGTTCCTATAATCAATAAATCTTTAAATCCTTTAGTAACAACAAACGCTGTTCGTTCACCTTTGCGCTCCAACAGTGCGTTGGTGCCACGCGTAGATCCTAATTTCATTTCGATTGGAGGAAAGGATTGATCAAATCCAGTTTGGGTTAGTAATCGGG
>JBBSBG010000173.1:0-6571 GCA_038251495.1 Cytophagales bacterium | reverse complement strand
GTGTCCCCCTCCCGCATCGCAGTTAAGCTTGTCTTTTTTATAAATGGATTTGTGCATGCAAATCTTGCTTCTCGTTTTCCGCGAATTCAGGAAATGTTTACCATAGATAAAGGTACATTAGGATTTGTTCTGTTATCAACATCAGTAGGTGCGCTCCTTGCCATGCCTTTTACTGGTTGGCTCATCATCCGAAACGGAAGCAAGCGTATTGGAATTATTTCTGTGTTTGTATACTGTTTGGTTGTGCCGCTAGTTCCTTTGATGCCCGGATTAACAGGACTGGTATCAATCTTTTTTATTATGGGCATAACTGCCGGCATGCTCGATGTTTCCATGAATTCGCAAGCCGTTATGGTTGAACAACAACATGGCAAACCCATCATGACTTCCTTTCATGCTCTGTTTAGTTTAGGAATGGTGGCTGGTGCAGGATGCGGTGCCCTCTTTATTACATTAGAAACAACCTTATTAACTCATTTAAGTATAATCGTTGCCCTAAGTGTTTTAGGTGCACTGTGGACGCGCTATCATTTAATTCATGATAAACCAGCAGAAAAAAAATCAGATGAGCCAGCCTTTCGTTTACCCAATGCAGCCATGGTTGGGATTGGAGTTATTGCTTTCTGTTGTATGCTAGGCGAAGGCGCCATGGCAGACTGGAGCACGATATATATGGAAAACATCGCGCATGCCAGCAAGGCTTTGGCACCTATTGGTCTTTCTGCTTTTGCATTGGCAATGACAATCGGTCGGTTTTTTGGCGACTCGGCTCGAGCCAAATTAGGTGATCGTAAACTATTAATAGTATGTGGTCTTATTTCAACCATGGGAATTATTCTCACAATACTCTTCATTCATCCTTATGCAGTTATAGTTGGATTGTTCATCACTGGCGTGGGCTTGTCTTCCGTTGTTCCCATTGCATACAGCATCGCTGGCAACACAAAGGATTTACCACCAGGTGTAGGACTTGCTATGGTAACTACGGTTGGATATTCAGGGTTTTTGTTTGGCCCACCGTTGATAGGCTTGATTGCCGATTGGCAATCGTTGCGTATTGCGTTGGGATTAGTTGCTTTCCTTTTTATAGTGATGACGCTACTAAGTGCGCGATATAAAACTTAATTTTGATTATGGACATACAACGCATTGAACACGGATCGAAAGGAGGTTTTATTATTACGGAAAATAATGAACGCCTTGCCAAAATGACCTACATAATAGCGGATGTTAGCGATAAAGCTCCTGAGTTCAGTAACGTGTTGAGCAAATAGAAATCTGTGCCACTCGTCAATTCATCTTATCCCGGTCCGCACACCTATCTTTTCAATAGTCATCTCGAAACGATTGTGCCCAGCGCGTTCCGCAAAGTTGAAGGCAACTATATTCGCGAACGATTAGAGTTGGCAGATGGCGATTTTCTTGATCTGGATTGGATGAAGAATAATACCGATCAACTCGTAATCATTACACACGGATTGGAAGGAAGCAGTGACAGACATTATTCAAAAGGAATGGCAAGTTATTTTCATCGTAAAGGTTGGGATTCAGTTGCCTGGAATTGTCGCGGATGCAGTGGCGAGATGAATCGTTTACCAAGGTTTTACCATCATGGTGCCACCGAAGATCTTACCGCTGTCGTTGATCATGCTATTCAAAAGAAGTACAAACATATTTCATTGGTTGGTTTTAGTATGGGCGGAAGTATGTCGCTTAAATATTTGGGTGAGCAAAATAAAAGTACACCAACAGAAGTAAAGTCAGCAGTAGTTTTTTCTGTGCCGTGCGATCTGGGCTCCAGCGCAGGCGAATTAGATAAGCCATCCAAAAGATTTTACCTCAACCGGTTCTTAAAAAAGTTAGAGAAAAAAATTAAAGCGAAGGCGTTATTGTTTCCAGACTTGATTTCCGCTGATGGCTTTGAAAAGATTAAAACCTTTCGGGAATTCGATACGCGATACACTGCCCCGTTGCATGGCTTTACTGATGCCAATGACTTTTATACAAATGCTTCCTCCGGTTCATACCTCGAATCCATTCAGATTCCGACTTTGATTGTTAATGCGCTAAACGATCCCTTCTTACCCGAAGCTTGCTATCCTATTAAAGTAGCGAAAGAACATGCACATTTATTTTTGGAAACTCCCAAGCGTGGTGGGCATGTTGGTTTCTCTTTGGCAGGAACTGATGATAACTGGATGGAAACGCGGGCATTTGAGTTTGTGAATTACCTTTAAGGTACTCTTTGTGACTTTGTGCACTTTGAGCCTTCGTGGTTAAAGTTTTACCAGTTTTTCGAACATCAAACCACCAAGACTTCACAAAGCTTCAATAACTCAATAAATTAATCCGCCAACTTTATTATCTTCAATCTCATTTTACTCTACAAATATGAAATCCACGTTTCTTGCCCTACTGCTCATGCTAGCCATCCACGCACCTGCCCAAGACGAAGGTGTGCTTGACATGAAGAAGCATAAAATTGTTATGCAGTTCACCAACAGCGATTCTATTTCACAAGCTTCGGTTGTAGGGCAGGTAAAAAATATTCGTACAGCCTGGCCTAATGCACAAGTTGAAGTTGTGTGCCATGGAGGCGGACTCGATCTTTTACAAACATCCAAATCAAAAGCGGCCGCGGAAGTAGCTGAATGGAGCGGCAAGGGAGTTGTGTTTGCTGCCTGTGGCAACACAATGAAACGGAGAAATGTTAAGAAGGAAGATTTATTGCCAACTGCTACGGTCGTTCCCTCTGCTATGATAGAACTTACATTAAAGCAAGAAAAGGGTTGGGCTTACGTGAAGGGTGCGCATTAAAAGATGATGTCTGAACAATAAAACAGTGCTACCCATGAACCACAATGCCAAATCCATTCGTCCTTTCATCGGAGCCAAAGACTTTACCGTATCACGAAGTTTTTACCGCGACCTGGGTTTTGAAGAAAATATTATAACCACCGACATGTCATATTTTAAAACAGGAACTTTCGGGTTTTATCTGCAAGATGCTTACGTAAAAGATTGGATTGATAACAGCACGGTCTTTATGGAAGTTGATGATGTAGCAAGGGTTTGGAACGAACTCGTGGCGTTAGACTTGCCTACCAAATATGAAAATGTAAAACTGGTGCCTATTCGCAATCTTGATTGGGGTCGGGAATGTTTTGTACACGACCCTTGTGGAATACTTTGGCACTTTGGAGAGTTTACAAATAAGTAGGGCATTCCATCTTTTGTTAAAAAAAGATTAAGCAACATGATAAACCCAAAAAATTAACAAGATGAGAGTCAAAATGAAATGGATATTTATTTTATCATTCTATTCTTACTGTTCTTTTGGTCTGGTGAAGTGATGAGCGTTAAATTTTATTTAGGCACTTTGATCATTCTAAGCGCAGTAATTGAATGATAAACTTTACGACAATAGAACCGAGGCCGGTATACCCAACTCCCGATGAAATATTTTTGCTAACTCAAGGGTCAATGGTTTTTTGCCGTTTAGGATAGACGACACATATCCTTTCGTTCCAATCTTACCAACCAGATCCTTGCTCTTCAATCCTTTTTCCTCCATCTTCAATTTAATTGCTTTCAATGGGTCAGGCATTGGAATGGGGTAATGATTATCCTCATATTGCTTGATAAGCAAAAGAGCCACTTGAAGAGTCTCCCCTTCGGGGGAATTGCTTTTTACCTGTCTATCAAACAGTTTATCTGCCCACTCAAGAAAAGCTTCATATTCTTTCTTAGTCTTTATAGGTTTTAGTTTCATTGCTTTTTAAACTATATTTTCTTCACATTTATTTTGTCATACATTTTATGAGTACCGAACCACTTTACTTGAATCACCTTAAATTCAAACACGATTCTAACGACCAATCGGTACTTGTTACCTACAATATTAAATACTACTCTATCATCTCCTACCAAGCTTGCATTGCCATATACTTTTTTTACCGCGTTAAACGACAGAAATGAATGATTCAATATTTCGTGATACCATTCCATTAAAGAATCTCTCGCCTCAGGATATTTCTTGCAATAATCAAGTAAGGTTTTTCGGGCAATAATATTAAACACAAACAAAGATAATAAAGTTTTCTAATGGAAAACTCAATGTATAATAGATTTTACCACAAGGCGCACAAAGAAATTTCACAAGGCTCACTAAAGTTTTTGTGTACTTCGTGGTAAAATGTCTTCTAAACCGTGGTCTGTGTCCTTACAGAACACAAAAAAATAGGTCTGTAAGGATACAGACCTAGGGTATTGTGGAAAAACTTTATGAATGAATCAGGCAAGTTCCCCACTCCAATAAACTCCTTCAAAAGAAATTTTGAGATCAACAACAGAATCAAAAATACCAAACACAGCAGCGCCCGAGCCACTCATGCTTGCATAGAGTGCTCCATGCTGGTAAAGTTTTGCTTTTATTTCTTTTACGGTCGAATGATTCTTAAAAACAGATTCTTCAAAATCATTTGATAAACTATCCTTCCACTTCGAAATAGACTCATTAATAATTTTTGAAATTGACTGCGCGGGTTGTTTTGGTTTCACCCCGCTATAGGCTTCAGCGGTGGAAACATGAATATCTGGTTTTACAATGACAAGATACTTTCCTTTTAAACTCAGTGAAGTTTCTGATAAATTTTCTCCTCGCCCACCTGCAAGCATGGGTTTGTCATCAATAAAAAAAGAGCAATCGCTGCCCAAGTGTGCAGCATAACTCTTTAATGCAGTTTGCGGTAAGTCTAAATCAAAAATAGAATTTAGCGCGCGCAGCGTAAATGCAGCATCGGACGACCCTCCACCTAAGCCTGCGCCAGTAGGAATCACTTTATGCAGATGGATTTTCACGGGAGTTAAATCAAAATCCTTTTGTAAAAATTGATAAGCCTTAACACAAAGGTTTTCATCTGCGTTTCCTGGAATTACCAATCCGGATTGAGAAAATGAAAACTCATCTGACTTTATTATCTCAAGCACATCCCGCCAAGGCACGGGATAAAAACATGTTTCGATAGTATGAAACCCATCGTCACGTTTTGAAATAACGTGAAGCCCAAGATTGATTTTACAATGTGGAAAAAATACCATGCACAATCATAGCTATTTTACAACGGCATTTAATTGTTCTTGACTTACACCAGTAGTGGAATAACCACCATCGTGATATAAATTTTGCATAGTGACCATGCGGGTAAGATCACTGAATAATGACACGCAATAGTTAGCACAATCTTCCGAACTTGCATTACCCAGTGGCGACTGCAATTCTGCAAAATCATAAAACTCGCTAAAGCCTTTAATGCTACTTCCCGCTTTTGTCTTAGTAGGCGATTGTGAAACAGTATTTATTCTTACTTTCTTCAATTTACCATAGTGGTATCCAAAACTACGCGCAATGCTTTCAAGCATGGCTTTGATATCAGACATATCGGTATAGAATGGATAAGCCCGCTGTGCACCCATATAAGTTAATGCCACCACAGAACCCCATTCGTTAATAGCGTCCAGTTTATACGCCACTGCCAGCATTTTATGAAATGACAAAGCCGAAATGTCTGCGCCTTTTTGATAATAATCGTAGTTAAGAGCAGTGTAAGGAATATCCTTGCGCATATTCACACTCATACCAATGGAATGTAAAACAAAGTCAAGCTTCCCGCCAAGGTGCTCCATCGAATCGGTATAGAGCTTTTCAATTTCTGCAACACTAGTTGCATCGGCAGGAATAATTTTTGAACCAGTCTGTTCTGCTAATTTATTTATCTCACCCATGCGCATGGCAATAGGTGCATTAGTCAACACAAATTTTGCTCCTTCCTCATGTGCGCGTAAAGCAACTTTCCAGGCAATTGAGTTTTCATCCAATGCTCCGGTAATAATTCCCAATTTTCCTTTCAATAAGTTATAGGCCATAGTGGTAATCTTTTAAAGTTCAATGCAATATTACAAATTCCCATCAATTGCCACTATTTTTACAACGCATGAAAAAAGTTGTGGAAGCGCCCATTGGAATATTTGATAGTGGCATTGGTGGGCTAACGGTTGCTCATGCTATCCGCCAGCTTCTTCCGCATGAAAACATTATTTATTTTGGAGATACTGCACACTTGCCTTATGGCGATAAATCGGAAGCGGCCATACAAGCGTACTCTATTAAAATTGCCGATGTCTTATTAAAGAAAGGATGCAAGGCTATTGTGATTGCTTGTAACTCGGCAAGTTCTGCCGCTTACGAGCTATTAAAAGAATATGTTCGTAAAGATGCACACATCCTAAATGTAATTGATCCAATGGTTGAACTTATTACCAATACCTATGAAGGAAAAAATATTGGATTGATTGGCACAAAGCGAACAGTACAATCAGACATTTATTCGCGCAAGATTAAAGAAGCAAATAAAGGAATAGTGCTCCATTCATTAGCAACACCTTTATTGGCTCCTATGATTGAAGAGGGTTTCTTTAACAACCAGATCAGTCATGAAATTATTTCACAATATCTTAATGATCCTGCACTAAAAAATATTGATGCCCTTGTTTTGGCCTGCACCCACTATCC
>JBBSBG010000172.1:0-6624 GCA_038251495.1 Cytophagales bacterium | reverse complement strand
CACTTTCAGGTATTAAATAAAGATACCAGTGCGCAATCGTTAGGTGAATTCATGCAACCGATTAAAGAAGGGCATAATATAGGAGTGATCTCCGAATCTGGGTGCCCCGGCATTGCCGACCCCGGTGCATTGGCTGTTCAATTTGCTCATCAACATACTATTCAGGTTGTTCCCTTGGTGGGTCCTTCTTCAATATTATTGGCATTAATGGCTTCAGGCTTAAATGGTCAACAATTTGCCTTTCATGGTTATCTCCCCATTGATGCTAAGGAGGCCGCCAAAAAAATTAAAGACTTAGAGCGAGAATCAAAAACTAAAAATCAAACCCAGATTTTCATTGAAACACCCTATCGCAACAATGCCGTTTTTGATCATTTATTAAAGAATCTTAATGACCCAACTCAATTGACTATCGCATTCAACCTTACAGGGAAAGATGAATTCGTACAGACTCAATCCGTGGCCAATTGGAAACAGAAAAAATCAACCTGGCCTAAAAGCCCTGCCGTATTCTTGTTTCTGGCATAGGGCATCTCTAAAACCTTGCCTCAACTACCTCAACCCGTGCCCTTCTCCATCCCGATAGCTATCGGGAGAGAAGGTTAAGCGGAGTTTTTAGAGATGCCATAATTCATTAATCAACATATTGTCATATAATCTTACTTATTATCTTTGCCCCCTTAACAATTGACCATAACAATAAACTATGCCTTATTTATTTACTTCCGAGTCGGTTTCTGAGGGCCACCCAGATAAAGTAGCCGATCAAATTTCAGACGCGCTTATCGATTATTTCTTAGCCTACGATCCAAACTCAAAGGTTGCTTGTGAAACCCTTGTAACAACCGGACAAGTTGTATTGGCTGGTGAGGTAAAATCTGAAGCCTATTTAGATGTGCAGGAGATTGCCCGCGAGGTAATTCGTAAAATCGGATATACTAAAAGCGAATACATGTTTGAGGCCGATAGCTGCGGAATTTTTTCAGCTATTCACGAACAATCTTCTGATATCAATCAAGGTGTTGAACGTAAAAAGAAAGAAGAACAAGGTGCAGGCGACCAGGGAATGATGTTTGGTTACGCAACCAACGAAACCGATAATTACATGCCATTGCCTTTAGAACTTGCTCATTTATTATTAAGAGAACTTTCTGTAATCCGGAAAGAAGGAAAAGTAATGACTTACCTACGCCCCGATGCTAAATCACAGGTAACTATTGAATACTCTGATGACAACAAACCACAGCGCATTGATGCCATTGTTATCTCCACCCAACATGATGATTTTGCCAAAGATGCAATTATGTTGAAAAAGATTAAGGATGATGTTATTAATGTATTGGTACCACGCATCAAGAAAAAACTTCCTAAACGTGTACAAAAACTCTTTGGTTCAGATATTCAATATCATGTTAATCCAACAGGTAAATTCGTAATCGGAGGCCCTCATGGTGATACTGGTTTAACTGGCCGTAAAATTATTGTAGATACTTATGGAGGCAAAGGAGCTCACGGTGGTGGTGCCTTCTCAGGTAAAGATCCTTCTAAAGTTGACCGGTCTGCAGCGTATGCTACACGTCACATTGCTAAAAATTTAGTTGCTGCTGGTTTGTGCGATGAAGTCCTTGTGCAGGTTGCTTACGCGATAGGTGTAGCAAAGCCTGTAGGCTTATATGTTAATACCTACGGAACTTCCAAGGTGAAACTTAACGATGGTGAGATCGCTAAAAAAATTGAGAAGATTTTTGACATGCGCCCTTACTTCATTGAAGAACGTTTCAAACTGCGCACTCCTATCTATTCTGAAACTGCAGCCTACGGCCACATGGGCCGGGAGTCAAAAGTTGTAGAGAAGATTTTCAACAAGGGAAAAAGAAACGAGAAAAAAGTTAAAGTTGAATTGTTCCCCTGGGAAAAGTTGACACACGTGGATGAAATTAAAAAGGCTTTCAAACTAAGCTAAATAAAAAGGGCTCCAAATGGAGCCCTTTTTATTTCGTTAAAATCTATCTAAACACGCACGGCTCTTAGTTTAGCTTTAAATTTTTCTAGTTGTGAGCGAAGTGCTTCGGTTGCTAAATCCGTTGCAGCCTCAAATGAGGCAGCCTGTTCCTTGGCAAACAGGTTTTGACCTGGAACGTTAAGTTTTATTTCTACTGTTTTATTCTCATTCCCTTCGTTATTCAATCGTAAGAATACTTCACCGTCTACCACGCGGTCGTAGAACGTTTCCAATTTGTCTACCTTCTTCTGAATGAAATCGATTAATTTTTGATCTGCATCAAAATGAACAGAGTGAACTTGCAGTTTCATAATAACATTGTTTAAAAGTTGAACATAAAATTTACTATCAAATTGGTAGACTTTTTACATAGGCATTACGCTTTTGGATGGGCTTGATCAAATACTTTTTTTAATTTCTCCATCGAGTTGTGAGTATAAACCTGAGTAGCTGCCAGGCTGCTGTGGCCAAGCAAATCTTTTACGGCATTAATCTCTGCCCCTTTGTTGAGCAAATGAGTAGCATAAGTGTGTCGCAATACATGTGGACTCTTCTTTTCCACAGAAGTAAATAACTTCATGTATTTTTTAACGGTTCTATTTACCAGCATAGGATAAAGCGGTTCTCCGCTTTCAGTCACTAATAAAAATCCATGATTCATCTTTTCAACTAACCTATTCCTAACCGACAAATAATGTTTTATGATAGAAACGAGATGCGAAGAAAATGGGATAACCCTTTCTTTGTTTCTTTTTCCTAACACCCGAATCGTTGAGTCCTTTAAATTAACATAGCTCTCCTTCAAAGAAATTAATTCCGCCAAGCGAATGCCAGTTCCATATAAAAGTTCCAGAATCAATCGATCCCGTTGCCCTTCATGATCGTCAGGGAACTGAAGGTTATCTAAAAGCTTTACAGTATCCTGTTCATTAACAAAGTGAGGAAGTTTCTTTTTGGTTTTCAATACTCTGATCTTCATCATCGGATCCTGAGTAATTATTTCCTCCCTTAGTAAAAATTTATAATACGAGCGGAGACAAGCAATTTTTCTATTAATAGAAAGCGAATCGAAATTCAGCTCAACCAGACTAACAATCCATGAGCGCACTAATCCATAATTAGCTTCTTGAGTTGAAGTGCCTGTGAACTCTTTTGTGAGATAATTTTCAAATTGTAGGAGATCCGTTTTATAGGATAGAACAGTTTTGGGACTGTATCTTTTTTCGAACTGGATATATTTTATAAAGGAATCAACCATGAACTACACCTTCCCTGCTTGTAGTTCCAAGTTAAAAAAAAATCCTTCCCGAGGAAAGCCCAGAAAGGATTGTTATTACAAATATCTAGCTATTAATAGTTATCAGATGCAAAAAGCTTTTGCTTATAGGCAGCACGGATAACCTGGCCTCTTCTCCTTACGGAAGGCTTTGTAAAAGAGGTTCTTTCGCGCAAAGCTCTCAAAACACCCGTCTTTTCAAATTTCTTTTTGAAGCGCTTAAGTGCCTTGTCAATTGATTCGTTCTCTTTGATATTGATAATCAGCATGTTTCAATTATTAGGGCTGCAAATATAGGAGTCTTCTATTCAAAGACGCAAACTTTACTTCAAAATAGTACGCGAAATCACCAATTTCTGGATTTCTGAGGTTCCTTCCCCAATTGTACACAGTTTAGCATCACGATAATATTTCTCGGCTGGAAAATCTTTTGTGTAGCCATAGCCGCCAAAAATCTGCACCCCATCATTGGCAATTTCTACAGCTATCTCAGAAGCATATAGTTTAGCCATGGCCGATTCTTTGTTCACGCTCTTTCCCCTATTCTTCAAATCAGCAGCTCTATAAGTTAATAAAGAAGCAGCTTCTATTTTTGTTGCCATATCGGCCAACTTAAAGGAGATACCTTGAAAAGCTGAAATCGGCTGATTGAACTGATGTCTTTCTTTTGAATATTTCAAAGCTGCTTCAAATGCCCCAGTTGCTATTCCTAAACTTAGAGCGGCTATTGAAATGCGGCCGCCATCCAAAACTTTTAATGACTGCACAAATCCCTCGCCTTCCTTTCCAATAATCTGGCTTTTATGAACCCTACAATCTGTGAAAATAAGTTCGGTAGTTTCTGAGGCACGCATCCCAAGTTTATTCTCTTTTTTACCTGCCGAAAATCCAGGTGTTCCCTTCTCAATAATGAACGCTGTCATTGCATGCGAGTCACCCACTTTTCCGGTGCGCGCAATAACCACTGCTACATTCCCGGACTTTCCATGGGTGATAAAATTTTTGGCACCATTCAACACATAATGATCTCCATCTTTAATAGCAACGGTTCGCATGTTACCAGCATCAGAGCCAGTATTCGGTTCAGTAAGTCCCCAAGCCCCAATCCATTCGCCAGTAGCCAGCTTTGGCAAGTAATTATGCTTTTGCTCTTCATTGGCAAATTGTAGAATGTGACCTGTGCACAGCGAGTTATGCGCTGCCATTGATAAACCAATTGAACCATCAATTTTTGAAATCTCTACCAAAGCAGTAACGTATTCATGATACCCAAAACCCGAGCCGCCATATTGTTCAGGCACTAACACTCCCATCAGACCCAAGCCACCCATTTTGTGGAAAAGATCAACAGGGAACTCCTGACTCTCATCCCAGTTCATCATGTTAGGTTTGATTTCTTTCTCACCAAAATCGCGTACCATTTGAGCAATCATTTTTTGATTCTCAGTCACATCAAAATTCAAAACCTCAGTTGTCATAAGTTATAGTTGTAATTTTCCCTTTTCGAATTATAAATGGATGCAAAAGTATCAGAATTATATCTAAAACCAAACGACTGTTAGGTAATCAGTCGATTAACTCAAACCGTGGCTTAAATAGCTGATTTCTGGTTTTAAAAGTTATTTTTGCGGTTCTCAAAACATAAAAATTAAACTTCATGAAAATTGCTGTAGTAGGAACTGGTTATGTTGGCTTAGTAACCGGAACCTGTTTTGCTGAAACCGGAAATACTGTTACCTGTGTAGATATTGATGCAAACAAGGTAAATAAACTTAACTCAGGTAAGATTACTATCTATGAGCCGGGTTTGGAGCTACTTTTTGAAAGAAACATCAAGCAAGGCCGACTGTTCTTTACTACTGACTTGGCCGAAGGAATTAAAGATGCTAAAATCATTTTTCTTGCTTTGCCTACTCCTCCGGGTGAAGATGGATCGGCAGATTTAAAATATATTCTGGGTGTAGCCTCAGATTTAGGTCCTTTGTTAAAAGATTATACCGTTGTAATTGATAAAAGTACAGTACCTGTTGGCACGGCCGACAAGGTGAAAGAGAGAATTGCTGCAAAAGCAAACGTTGAGTTTGATGTTGTTTCAAATCCTGAGTTTTTGAGAGAGGGAGTTGCCGTTGATGATTTCATGAAGCCCGAGCGTGTTGTTATCGGAACTTCATCCGCAAAAGCAAGAAAGATTATGGAAACTCTTTACGCACCTTTTGTGCGTCAGGGAAATCCTTTGGTATTTATGGATGAGCGTTCTGCTGAATTAACAAAGTATGCGGCCAACTCTTTCTTAGCTACTAAGATTACGTTCATGAATGAGATTGCAAATCTTTGCGAGCTTGTGGGGGCAGATGTAGATTCTGTTAGAAAGGGAATTGGAACAGATAGCCGTATTGGAAAAAGATTTTTATTTCCGGGTATTGGCTACGGGGGAAGCTGCTTTCCAAAAGATGTTCAGGCTTTGGCCAAATCTTCATCTGATGTTAAGTACGACTTCAGAATTCTAGCGGCAGTGATGAAAGTAAATGAAGATCAAAAAACAATACTCATTCCGCGAGTTAAAGATTTTTATAAAGGTGACTTAAAAGGAAAAACTTTCGCGTTATGGGGTCTTTCATTCAAGCCACACACAGACGACATTCGTGAGGCTCCTGCACTATACAACATTGAAGAACTTTTAAAGGCTGGCGCAATAGTAAAAGCTCACGATCCAGAATCAATGGAAAATGTAAAAGGAGTTTTAGGAAATAAAATTCAATACACTCAAAATCCATACGAAGCAGCCGAAGGTGCGGATGCTATTTTCATTGCAACAGAATGGCCCGAGTTTAGAACTCCGGATTTCGAAAAACTATCTTCCGTTTTAAAACATAAGGTGATTTTTGATGGTAGAAATCTTTATGATCTTCCCCAGATGAAAGAATTAGGATATACATACTTTAGTATTGGACGAGAAACTATATATGGCTAAGAAAAGAGTTTTAATAACAGGCGGGGCAGGGTTTTTAGGTTCGCACTTATGTGATCGGTTTCTTAAGGAAGGATATTCCATTATTGCAATGGACAATCTTATAACAGGTGACCTGCGCAACATTGAGCATCTTTTTAAACTTCCTGATTTTGAGTTTTATCATCACGATGTTTCAAAGTTTGTTCACGTGCCTGGTGAGCTTCACTACATTTTACACTTTGCTTCACCAGCAAGCCCAATTGATTACTTAAAAATTCCAATCCAAACATTAAAGGTTGGATCATTGGGTACACACAATTTACTCGGACTTGCTAGAGCTAAAAAAGCAAGAATTATTATCGCCTCTACATCTGAAGTTTATGGAGACCCCGCTGT
>JBBSBG010000171.1:0-6651 GCA_038251495.1 Cytophagales bacterium | reverse complement strand
TATTGGCGGGCTCACTAACAAGGAAGAAATCGCGTTGCTTTCTGCGGAAGCGTATTACAAAAAGAATGACTTGAAAAATGCGCTTACTGGCTACAAAGAGTATTTGAGCGGTCGCGAAGACAAAGCAGATAAAGGAGTTTTGCTCAGAGCGGGCTACGTGGCTTACACGTTGGGCGCAGATGCTGATGCATTAAAGTATCTCAAATTATCATTTGTTGATTCTGATTCTGTTGGATTTTACTCGGCCTACTATTTGGGCTCACTTTACCTTAAGCAAAATCAAAAGCCCATGGCTTTGACCTCCTTTGACATCGCACGTAAATTTCTACCCGATCAAAAGTTAGTAGAGGAGAGCACTTATCAGTTCGCTAAAGTAGCTTACGACCTTGGCAGACCTGACCAGGCAATTACAGAATTCGAAAAGATGTTGGTTGCATTTCCAAAAAGTGTTCATGCTGATGAAATCCGAGAATTACTTTCTCAAGCGTATGTAAATGCATCGAACTATAATAAAGCGATCGAATACATTGAGGCGATGCCTAAGCGCAGTCCTGCTGTGGAGCGTGCATTTCAAAAAGCAACTTTATTGAAAGGTATCGAGCTATTTAATAAAGAGGATTATCAATCAGCCGTTCAGTTTTTTGAGAAGTCGCTTCAGTTTCCAATTGACCCTGAATATGTTGCCGAGGCAAACTTGTGGTGTGGCGAAGCATACTCCATTGGTAAGAAGTATGAACAAGCAACCGAAAACTATCTAAGGATAATTGCGATTAGTGGTTATAGTAATCAAGATGTTTTAATGAAGGCCAGATATGGATTGGGCTATGCCTATTTCAATTTACAGCAATATGATCGGGCTCTGTTTAGCTTTAAGGAATTTGTTAACAAGTCGCCTCAAACTCAACCTAATTTAGTAGATGGTATTTTACGATTGGCCGATTGCTATTATGTTACTAAATCAAATCCCGAAGCAATCGTCAACTACAGAAAGGCTGTGCAAATGAAATCCCCAGATGCAGACTATGCCCATTTGCAGGCTGGTAACATTTTAGGTTCGTTGAGCAAGTATGACGAAGCCAATGCAGAGTTTGAAACGATCCTGAAGAATTATCCTCAATCCCGATTTATTGACGAAGCCTTGTTTCAGCGGGCGCAAATGGATTTTGAACAAGGTAATTATGCAGCTGCAGTAGTAGGCTATTCCAATTTGATTAAAACAAAATCGACCTCAAGATTCACACCTTATGCTTATACCAGAAGAGCAGCATCTTATTATAACTTGAAAGAATACAATAAGACCGCGCAAGATTACATTTCTGTTTTGGAGAATTTCTCTAATCACCCAGCTAGTAATGATGTTTTAATTCCTTTACAAGAGGCTTTGACGTTAGCTGGCCGCGCTGGCGAATTTGATAAATACCTGGCCGGATTTAAAACGGCAAACCCGGATGCAAAAGGAATTGAGTCTGTAGAATTTGAATCGGGTAAAAATTCATACTTCAATCAGAATTATCAAAAATCAATTGCAACTCTTGCTAGCTATATTTCATCATACCCGGAAAGCCCAAGAGTTTCGGAGGCCAAGTATTATCAAGCTGAATCGTACTACCGTTTAAAAGATTACAATAGGGCGCTGGGCATCTACGGAGATATTGAAAAGGATAAAAACTTTTTGTTTGCGAATAAGGTAATTGGTCGGATTGCAGAATTAGAATTCAAGCAAGGTCATTACGCCAGAGCGGTTCCATACTTTCGTCAGTTGGAAAGACTAGCTTCGAATAAGAAAGAAGAATACAGCGCTTGGGCAGGCTTAATGGAGTCCCATTATTTGTTGGCTCAATATGATTCTGCTGATCTATATGCACACACAATACTTGAGCGAGGAAATGTAAATGCAGGAGCGCAAAACAAAGCTTCCCTCTATCTTGGTAAATCTGCCATGGCGCGCGGTGATTATGAATCGGCTCAGGATGAATTTTTGAACACACTAAACTCAGCGCAAGATGAATACGGTGCCGAAGCAAAATATCTTCTGGGCGAAATCAAATTTCTTACAAAGGAACACAAGCAATGCTATGAGACCTTGGTTAGTCTGAACACCGACTTTGCTGCCTACCCACAATGGGTTGGCAAATCTTTCTTACTATTATCCGATAATTATTTGGCAATGGGAGATGTGTTTCAGGCAAAAGGAACCTTGAAATCATTAGAGGCATTTCCTTTAGATGAGATCAAGACACTTGCACGTGAGAAGTTGAAGAAGATTGAAGGGGAGGAGTTGAAGAAAGCAAATCAGATTAAGGCTGATACAGTAGATAATAATTGAAGATCAGGTGATGAATAAAGATATCAGAAATATGCAAAGGCGTCAGTGTCAGACCGGTCTGACGCCTTCATGTAACTCTTGTTCAAGTCTTGTTGTTACCAAGATTGTTGCTATCTGCTGGTTGCTGATAATGTCTGTTAGCTCCTTTGCTCAGGAAAAATGGGACGAGGGCGAGATTGAGAAGGTTGAAATCGAAATTGTTAAAGAGAAGCAAATCAATCTTCCAAAAGCAAATCGCAATTTTGAAAAGGTGCCTCCACGTCCGGCTGAACCAATCAAGCCTCAGATTGTATACGACTTTAAGAATTTGAGTTTCACTACTCCCGATTTCAATCCCGCTATCCGTCCGTTGCGATTGAAAGCCGAGCCAATACAAAAGATCTATGGCAACTATATCAGTGCTGGTTTTGGAAATTATGTTTCGCCATTTTTAGATGCTTATGCAACAACTAAACGCGACAAAGAAAAGTTTTACGGGATTAAATTGTTTCACCAGAGTTTTGGACAAGGTTCAGTTGATAAAAGTAATTCCGGTAACGGCAACACGCAGTTGCGCTTGTTTGGAAAGGCTTTTGGTAAAGTAGCAACAGCGGGCGGCTTTTTGAATTATGAAAATATTGGCACTCATTTTTATGGGTATACACCTGGCACAGATATAAAATCAGCCGCGATCAAGCAGAGTTATTCGATTGTAAGTCTGGGTGGGGAAGTTGAAAACTCAACATCGGGCAAGTTCAATTATAAATTGAATGGAGCATTCAGCTATTTGGGAGATCATTATGATGCGAAAGAAAGTGAAGTCACTTTAGGACTTCGAAGTGATTACGAAGTATCTAAAACGAGCAAAATTCTTATTGGCTCCGATTATTTTTTAATCTCCCGTAAGGATGCCTTAGTGGACGCGAAGCCAAGACATATCTTTAAAGTAAAAGGTGGCTATCAGTTTTCGCCTATCGATGATTTGTCAGTAACCATTGGTGCCAATGTGGTGTATGAAAATGATACAATTGGCAAGAATAAATCGCTGCATATCTATCCTGATTTAAAAGCTTCTTATCCATTAACACAATCAATTGAAATGTATGCTGCTTTAACCGGTGACATTGATAAAGTTTCGCTTCACACTATTGCTCATGAAAATGCCTGGGTGAATTCGAATATTGGAATCTTTAATACAAATCGGTCGATAGAATTTTTAGGTGGCTTAAAAGGAAAGCTTGGGAACAAGGTTGCATTCGGTGCGGGCTTGGCTGTAGCAAATCTTAAAGATTTATACTTTTATCAAAATGACCCGACTGATCGATCAAAATTCATTACGGTATTTGATGAAGGTAATACGAAGCGGTCGAACTTGTTTGGTGAGTTAAGTTTTAGCCATGCCGAAATTGCAAGAGTGATGTTGCGGGCTGATGCGTTTACGTATTCAACTGATAAGGTAGCTGAGGCTTGGCACCGACCAACCTATCGCGTAAGCGTTGGTGCGTTTTATAATATCTATTCAAAACTTCAATTTAATACAGACTTTATCGTGCAGGGTGGGGCCAAAGCACTTAATGTGGATAATAATACAACAGTCACACTTGATCCGGCTGTCGATTTGAATTTGAAAGCCAGTTACTTCCTCTCAAAACAGTTCTCAATTTTTGTGAAAGGAAGTAATCTGTTGAATAACAACTATCAACTTTATCTCAATTACCCGGTGCGGGGGTTGCAAGTGTTGGGTGGAATTACCTGGGTTTTTTGAAAATAGCTTATTTTGAAGAAATTGCGTTAATTTTGTTTTAATACCCAGATAAATACCAAACCTATGGCAAAGCGAAAAGACGATCAGGCAAACGAAAATCTTAACGATGGAAACAGCAGTGAAGACAGTTTCGGATTACCAGATATTGAATACAAACCTCTTGAAAAAGAAGAGCTTAAAGTAGAAGAGACTGCTTACAAGTCAGAAGAGACTGTGCGCGAATCGTATTCCTACACACCAACAGAGGAACCAAAATCCAATGCCCCTTTAATAATCTCGATTGTTATTGGCCTTGTGTTACTTGTAGCAGGTTATTTGGTTTGGGAGTACGTATATAAACCACAAGCGGCAGAGAAGGCAAAAAAAGAGCTAGCCGAAAAGAAACGAATAGCAGATGCTAAGGCTGCTAAAGAAAAGTCAGATCGCGAGGCTTCAGAACGAGCAGCTGAAGAGCAGCGCAAGCGCGATGCAGAAGCGGCCATAGCAGTTAAACCTGCCATTGGCACAATTGAGACACTAAGCAGTCCAACCAGACGTTATTACGTTGTAGTAGCAAGTGCTGTGGATGGTGACCTAACAATGGATTATGCCAAAAAGCTAAGCGCAAAAGGTATAAGTACTCGTATTATACCGCCTTTCGGGAAATGGAAATTTTATCGATTAACCCTTGGTGATTTTGATACGTATGCACTTGCTCAAACCAGTGCCGATTCTTCTAAACCAGAATTTGGTGAAGGGGCTTGGGTGATTAAATATTAGTAGAAAAATTGACATCCCGATAGCTATCGGAAGTTAAAAAGTTAATTAACAATAGATTATTGTGATAACAAATCCGAATCAATATTGAGAACTTAAATCTGAATGTTGAATCTTGAATTATAAAGTACTATGATGCTTGCACAAATTGTAACTGGAACGGAACCCATTCCAGACCAAACCATCTCGTTCATTGATCTTGCAATGGCTGGTGGCCCGCTCATGGTGCCGCTTGTTATTTGTTCGATCATTGCTATCTACATTTTTGTAGAGCGCTTGCGCACTGTTAACAAGGCCAACGTTAGTCCCGACTCCTTCATGTCAAAAATTAAAGAGTTGGTTCAAAAAGGTGATATAAATGGAGCTAAGATTCTTTGTGCCCAATACGATAGCCCGGTAGCGCGTATGATTGAGAAAGGTGTTTCACGAATAGGCAGCCCGCTCAAAAATATTGAAGCCTCTATTGAGAATGTTGGTAAGATTGAAGTATTCCGATTAGAAAAGAATCTTTCCGTGTTGGCAACAATTGCCGGAGCGGCACCTATGATTGGATTCTTAGGAACCGTTATCGGTATGGTGAGTGCTTTCATCGCAATTGCGCAAGAAGAAGGTTCTGTTAGTCCTAAACTTCTTGCTGATGGAATCTATACGGCCATGATCACGACAGTGGCTGGCTTGATTGTGGGTATCATTGCCTACCTCGGTTACAACTTTCTGGTTACGCGGGTTTCGAAGGTTGTACACAAAATGGAATATTCTTCTATTGAGTTTATTGACTTGTTACAAGAACCTCGGTAAGTATGAATCTGCAAGCTAGAAATAAAGTAGATGCAGCTTTTAGCATGGCCTCCATGACAGACTTAATCTTTCTGTTGTTGATTTTCTTCATGCTTACCTCCTCGTTTGTAACGCCATCCGGTTTGCCTGTTAATTTACCGACTAGTGTTGCCAGTACCATTGAAGTTCAAAAAGTATCGGTAACGGTAACCAAAGACTTGCAGTTTTTTGTTAACGAAAAGCGAGTGACCAAATCTACGTTAGAAGGCGAACTTAAAAGCAAATTAGCTGGACCAAAAGGTGTGGTGGTATTGCATATTGATGAAAGCGTGCCCACACGCGAAATGGTTTTTGTAGCGGGCATTGCTACTAAGTTAGAGGCAAAAGTTTCCATAGCAACTAAACCCAAGTAGTTATGAGCGAGCAACAGGAACGTAAGAATAAACGCATTGCCATGATAACCTCGGTTGGTATTCATGCGCTCTTGCTGATTGCTTTTTTCTTAATGATGGCTTGGCGTGCACCAAATCCGCCATTACCAGAATATGGTATTGAACTGAACTTTGGAATGGACACGCAAGGTGGGGGTGAAGTACAACCTGAAAAATCACCCGGCACGCCAGACCAAGACAATGCTCCACAAGAAGAAGAGAAAGTTGAGACAACACAACCAGAGGAAATTGTAAAAGAAGAAACTGTAACTGAAAAGGCTATCGAGCCAGATGTTTCAAAAATTGAAAGTCCGGTTGTTGTAAAAGAAGAAAAGAAGGAGCAACCCAAGGAAGTAGTTAAAGAAAAAGTTGTTGAGACAAAGCCAAAAGTTACACCTAAGGAAGAAGTAAAGAAGGAAGAGAAGAAGGAAATAAAAGTCACCGAAGAAAAAGGTACTGATGCTAAAAAGGGTGACCCCACCACAAGCCAGGGTGATGATAAAGGCAAGCAAGGTGATAAAGGAAACCCCGAAGGAAAACTGGATGCTAAAGCACTTTATGGGCAACAGGGTGGTGGTGCTAATGGCGATAAGGGCTTCGGTCTTAGTATGTCAGGT
>JBBSBG010000170.1:0-6722 GCA_038251495.1 Cytophagales bacterium | reverse complement strand
CAAGACTATTAAATAAATATTATGGACTCTCGAGAGAATTGGTACACCCTCACTAATGTTAATGAACTAGACTCACCAGCCTTGGTTGTCTATCCAGATAGAGTGCTGCAAAACATTAAGGTGCTAAAAACTTTTATCCCTGATGTAAATCGGCTTCGTCCACATGTAAAAACAAACAAGTGTGCCGAAGTATGTGCGATGATGATGGCCGAGGGAATTAAAAAATTCAAGTTTGCTACCATCGCTGAAGGTGAAATGCTGGCTAGCATTGGTGCGCCTGATATTTTAATGGCCTATCAACCAATTGGTCCACGCCAGCAACGCTTTATAAATCTTATAAAGAAATTTCCAGCTACAAAATTTAGCTGCCTTGTTGATAATGAACAGATAGCCACTCAACTTTCGGAATTAGTGGAAAAAGAAAATCTGTCACTGAATGTTTTTCTTGATCTAAATGTGGGCATGAACCGTACAGGAGTTCTACCCGAAGATGCGCTCACACTTTATAAGTTTTGTGAATCACTAAAAAATATTTCTGTTATTGGTTTGCATGCCTACGATGGTCACAATCGCGAAGCTGATTTAGCAGTGCGAACTGCTGGCTGTGATGCGGGTTATGAACGCGTTGAAAAATTACAACGAAGCATTGAAACAGAAAGCGGGAAAAATCTGACCATTGTTACTAGTGGAAACACAACCATTTCCATTCATGCAAAAAGAAAAAATGTAGAGTGCAGCCCGGGTACCTTTATATTTTGGGATTATGGCTATCACAAACAATTTGCCGAACAGCCTTTTGTATTTGCAGCGATACTGGTAACGCGCATAATTTCCAAACCCGATGACGAAACTATTTGTGTTGATCTCGGCCACAAAGCCGTTGCCTCAGAAAATCCATTAATCAATAGAGTTCATTTTTTAAATGCACCTGAATTAGTGCTCACAAGTCATAGCGAAGAACATTTAATTTTAAAAGCTGAAAAAGGTAACACATACAAGGTTGGTGATGTGTTATATGGCGTTCCCTTTCACATCTGCCCCACAGTAGCATTACACGAAACCCTTGCTGTAATTGAAAACCATAAAGTTGTAGGAAGTTGGCAGGTAGTAGCTAGAAAAAGAAAAATTTCAGTTTAACAGCGATAGTACTTTTATGTATTGATACTTTTTGCAACTTCGTGTTCTTAGTGACTTGGTGGTTTAATTAATTTTTTAAACTACAAAGACTCTAAGCCACCAAGAAACACAAAGCTCGACAACTACAACAAAATCTCATGGCTTCTCTCATTATTGATGCTCACCTTGATCTAAGTATGAACGCGATGGAATGGAATCGCGATCTTCGCAAACCGATTTCAGAAATCAGAGCAAGAGAAAAATCTTTAACAGATAAACCCGATCGCGGTAAAGGTGTTGTTAACTTTGAAGAGCTGCGAAAGGGGAATATTGGGTTAGTCGTTGCTACACAAATTGCCCGGTATGTTGCCCCCGGCAATTCATTACCCGGATGGCATTCACCAGAACAAGCATGGGCGCATACGCAGGCACAGCGCGCTTGGTATGCTGAAATGGAACGTGTGGGTGAATTAAAATCAATTACTGATCGAGACTCTTTAGAAAATCATCTCTCTGATTGGCAATCCAACAAAAAAACAATTGGTTTTATCTTAAGCTTAGAAGGTGCCGATTCTCTGGTAACCATTGGTCATCTCGAAACGGCCTATCAATATGGATTGCGCGCGGTTGGTCTTGCACACTATGGCTCGGGTCGTTACGCGCAAGGCACCGATGCTAGCGGAGGTCTTGGGACTAATGGAAAAGAGTTGTTGAAAGAAGTGGAGCGACTCAACATTATTTTAGATACCACTCATTTATGTGACGACAGTTTTTGGGAAGCGCTCGACAATTTTAACGGTGCAGTTTGGGCTAGTCATAATAATTGTCGCTCATTAGTTAATCACAACCGGCAATTTAGTGATGAACAGATTAAGGAACTTATTAAACGTGGGGCAGTTATTGGCGGAGTTATGGATGCCTGGATGTTAGTGCCAAATTGGGTGCGCGGAAAATCAACTCCGGCAAGCATGAATTGTACGCTTGAACAATTAATCGATAATTACGATCATATCTGTCAATTGGCAGGTAATAGCCTCCACATTGGTATCGGTTCTGATTTGGATGGTGCTTTTGGGAAAGAACAATGCCCCTCTGATATTGAAACGATTGCTGATTTACAGAAAATTGAAACCCTGCTTTCGCAACGCGGCTATAATAAAACCGATATCGAGAATGTTATGAGCGGAAATTGGTTGCGGTTTTTGAGAAGAGTTTGGGAATAAAGGGATAGTGCCTTTTCGTCTCGCACTATCCCCGCCCTTAAAATTTATTGATTTGGTGTTTCCATGTTAACCTTTACCGGCTTTTCGTAACCGAACAATTCATCCAACGTAAGTTGCTTCACCTTACCATACTTCTGTAAATCTTTAAGATTCAATTTACCTTCCTTACCAAGTACCACCACGTTATAATTGGATTTGCTTAAATATTGCTCATGAAATTTCTGAATATCGTCCAGTGTAAGTTGCTGTGCTTGCTCATACACATCTTTGCGAATGTCGTGATCAAGCCCTTTTCGCTGTGCGTCAAGATAATTAAAGAGGATACCTGTTTTAGTGATTCGTGCACTCTCTATTCTATTCATGATTCCGCTTTTTGCAACTTCAAATCCATTTTCGGTGCGCGGAAAATCTCGAATCAAGCCGTTTAATCCTTTCATCGCTTCCACTTGCTTGTCGGCCTGTGTACCAACATAGCCGTAGAAAAAATCATTTCCAGTTGGCTTATCGGCTGTACCATAAAACGCAAAGGCCGAGTAAGCAAGTCCTTGAGCTTCGCGAAGCTCTTGAAAAATAGGGGAGCTCATATTACCATCAAAATACTCATTGAACATGCGCGTAATGGGGATGCGTTCCTTATCAAAAGCAGGTCCTTTAGTAAGGAAAATAATTTCAGCTTGCACCATATCATAATCGGCCCAAAAAGCATTTTGATCAGTAACGTCTTTCATCACAAAATCTTTAGGCGCGGGTGCGGGCATCAATTTTTCAGGCAGGGTGTGGTATGAGTTTAAAGACTTTACGATTTGATCGGTAGTTTTAGGTCCGTAGTATAATACCTTATGTTCAGTCTTAGTAAATCCTTTTATCAGATCAGTAAGTACTTCAGGTTTCAACTCGCGCAATTGCTTGTTAGAAAGTACATTTGTAAATGGAGATTCAGCGCCATATAATCCATAGTTAATAAGACCTTCATAAAGAATCGCAAACTTATCTTTCTTAGTATCATCACGGGTTTTGAATACCCCATCAATCATGTTTTTGAGCGCTTCCTCATCTGGCTTAGGGTCGGCCAATAAACTTTCAAATAATTGGATTGCTTTATCCATATTTTCACTCAGGCCATTTAAGTAAATGTATGTTTGGTCTTCGGCAGCAAACACACCAAAGCTGCATCCAATCTTATACAGTTCTTTTTTAAATTCCTCTGCCGATATGGTTGAGGTACCTAAGTACTGTAAATATTCTATCGCAATTTTAAGTGTAGGGTCGTGGTTGGTTCCCACATCCGACAAGTAATACAAACTAAATAATTCATTTTCATTATTTGGCGAATATAAAACTTCCACGTTTGCATTCATCTTCATTTTTTGAACATCCTTATCATAGTCAACAAACACAGGTTGTAACTTTGCAGGCTTATTTTTTAAAAGCTCATCGTGAAACGGAGACTTAGATTCCTTGTTGAGGGTTACTCTCGTAATTTCGGGTTTCGTTACCTTCTTTTCATTAGTATCCTTACCGTTGCGTTTGTAAACAACTGCATAATTGTCTTTATAATGTTCGTTAGCAAATTTTACTATATCTGCTTTAGTATAGTTCCTTAACTCATCTATCCCGGCTGTTACATCCCGCCAAGGTAAATTATTGGTAAATGCCATCACCATTTCATTCGACCGCGACCAGTTTTGCTCTGATTGTTGGATCTTATTCTTCTTTAAATCATTGACCACAGCATCCAACAACCAATCTTCAAATTCACCCTTCTTTACCAATTCAACCTGGCTTAGAAGCAAGTCTTTTACCTGCTCAAGCGTTTGACCTTCGCGCGGCTTAGCCGAAAACGTATGAATAGAATAATCATTCATATCATTTACATAGGTAGTAGGGTCAAGAACCTTTTGCTGCTGCTTTAAATTAATGTCGATTAGCCCAGCCTGCGAATTTGTGAGTATCATATCTGTTAATTTAAGAAGGTCAGCATCTGCACTTCCCGTACCTCCAAATCGAAATCCAATATTTACCCACTCTGCATCCGGTCCAAATACTTCAGCTATGCGGGGTTCAGTAATAGGATCTTCCTCAACTTTGTTCCACCCTGGCAGTTGGTCATTCTGTTGCCAATCACCAAAATACTTGTCAATCAAAGCAATCGTTTTTTCATAATCAATATCTCCGCTCAAACAAATAGCAACATTGTTAGGTCGGTAATAAGTATTGAAATAATTTTTGATGTTTGTAATTGAAGGATTTTTTAGATGATCAATTGTTCCAATTACCGTTTGTGTTCCGTAGGGGTGCTTTTTAAAAATTGATGTATTCATCGCTTCAAAGGTCTTCCAGTAATCATTATCGAGACTGCGATTTTTTTCTTCATAAACAGTTTCTAACTCAGTATGAAAAAGCCGAGGCACAATCATTTTGAATCGATTGGCCTCCAGCCGAATCCAATTTTCAATTTGATTGGCCGCAATATCATTTATATACACAGTTCTATCATCGGTGGTATAGGCATTAGTTCCCCGGGCTCCAATCTCAGAAACCATTTTGTCATATTCGTTTGCGATAGCAAGTTTTGAAGCCTCGTTAGAAACCCGATCGATCAACGTATAATAGTTTTTCCTCTCTACTGAATCGGTAAGTTTCCGATATTCCTCAAAAAGATATTCTACGCTATCAAGAAGTACTTTTTCCTTATCCCAATCAAGCGTGCCAAAATCTGATGTTCCTTTAAACATGATATGCTCTAAATAGTGCGCAAGTCCAGTAGTCTCAGCCGGGTCATTTTTTCCGCCTGCTTTTACGGCAATTTGCGTTTGCACGCGCGGCTCAGTTTCGTATTGGCTTAGGTAGACTTTCAGCCCATTTTTAAGTGTATAAACCCTTACCTTAAGCGGATCATTGGTTACATACTCGTAGGTAAAACCATTGGACGTGGTGGTCTTGGTTTCAAATTTTACCTGTTTGCAAGCATTCGCCAACAACAGCAAGACCATTATTGAGATAGCATTTTTTATTTTAAGCATAAAGGATTGGATTATTTCTTGAAATCGAATTTATTAAAAAAAAACCTATATCACGAACTTGTCAAAGATAATCTCCGTTTATGTAACTTTAAACGATTAAATTTAACGGAATGAGACGCAGAAACCGTGCAGCACTGATCCTATTTGTAGTAGTTGGTCTTAGCCTTTTATCTTTCACTCCGCCAGCCGAGCGTTATTTCGAAATTGCCAAAAACTTAGATGTGTTTGCTTCGCTCTTCAAAGAAGTAAATGCTCTCTATGTGGACGAGATAAATCCTAACAAAATAATCCGCACCGGCATCGATGCGATGCTTGAATCACTTGATCCCTATACAAACTTTATCTCTGAAGATGAAGTAGAAGATTTCCGTACCCTTAACACCGGACAATATGGTGGCATTGGTGCGGTTACACGCCACATAAATAACCGCACTGTAGTCACTATGGTTAATGAAAATTACCCGGCTTTTAAAAATGGTTTGAAAATTGGCGATGAAGTTTTAAAAATGGACGGCATTGATCTCGCAACCTTATCCATGGAAGAAGCAAACCGTTTAATGAAAGGCCAGGTTGGTACATCCGTTAGACTTACCGTAAAACGAATGGGCAGCGAAAAACCTATTGATCTTGAGTTTAAGCGTGAGAAAATTAAAATCAGCAACGTACCTTATTTTGGGATGGTAGCTAATGATGTTGGGTATGTGCAGCTCACAGAATTTACTCCTGATGCGGGTAAAGAAGTAAAAACTGCCATAGTAAGTCTAAAAGAAAAAGGCGCGAAAAATATTATTATTGACTTGAGAGGAAACCCTGGTGGGTTGTTAATAGAGTCAGTGAACATTTGCAACCTCTTTATCCCCAAAGGGAAAAAAGTTGTTGACACAAAAGGGAAAGTGGAAAATAGTAACATCACGTATGAAACGCTTAATAGCCCTGTTGATCTTGACATTCCTGTTGTGGTGATAATTAGTCGTGGTAGCGCTTCTGCTTCTGAAATTGTAGCGGGTACCTTACAAGACTATGATCGTGCGGTTATATTAGGCGAGCGTTCTTTTGGCAAAGGACTTGTTCAAATTCCGAGACCTCTCTCCTACAACGCCCAGGTTAAAATAACTACCGCCAAATACTATACACCTACGGGTCGTTGTATTCAGGTGTTAGATTATGCGCATCGCAGAGAAGATGGAAGCGTAAGTTCAATTCCCGATTCATTAAAGCAAGAATTTCTTACAACCCGCGGACGAAAGGTTTATGATGGTGGTGGAATAGATCCTGACATTGCTGTTGAGGCCGAAGAACCAGCAATAATTTCACAAGTAGTTTATGGCAACGGATTTCTTTTTGATTACGCTACGCTGTT
>JBBSBG010000169.1:0-6841 GCA_038251495.1 Cytophagales bacterium | reverse complement strand
TGTCATTTAATCCTCGGTCCTCATTAATTTTCTATATATCCTAGATTCGCATCCAGGTCTCTTAAAGAATCAACTCGCTGTTACCCTCTATCGAGTAACAACGGGTCCGCTATCAATCTCCATCTATTCAAAGAACGTGTGAATCTAAAAAGCAATTTGCTTCCTTAATTCAGTAGTGGATTTTACTCCAAATGATCACTTCAAACCAGCTGCCTGAAGTCCCTTGTTTGTTTTGGGAGTGCAAAGATACGGTTAACGGCTACTTTATACAACAAAGACTCAAAAATATTTTCAAGCCCCAATCTTTGACCTAAGGATAGTTTGGGATCTATCTGGGCCAATAGAAATTAATGAAATAGGCACATTCAATGATTTTTCAAGGAAATTGATGTAGCTCAATAAGTTAGGTGGCACATCAGACTCCGAAGTACCGTTAATAGAAGTCTTCCAACCCGGTAATTCGTGATATATAGGAATGATTTTTTCATTCACTATTTCGTAGGGTATTATTTCAGTTATTGACCCATCGCTAAGTTTATAATGCGTGCAAACCTTAATAACTGGAAATGAATTCAATACATCAGCCTTCATCATTAACAATTGCGTTACTCCATTAATCATAATCGAGTACTTTAATGATGGGAGGTCAATCCAGCCACATCTGCGTGGCCGCCCAGTAGTTGATCCAAACTCATTTCCTTCTTTTCTCATTAGTTCTCCTTCAGCATCCATCAGTTCGGTTGGAAAAGGGCCACTGCCAACTCGGGTACTGTACGCCTTAAAAATTCCGTACACTTCACCAATGCAACTTGGAGCAATACCTAATCCTGTACAGGCTCCTGCGGTTACAGTATTGGAACTAGTAACAAATGGATAACTACCAAAATCAATATCAAGCAAAGAACCTTGGGCTCCTTCGGCCAACACTGAACGATTATCCTTCAATAAATCATTAATAAAATATTCGCTATCTATTAAGTTGAATTCCTTTAAGAAAGCAACTGCATCAAAAAATTGCGTTTGTAATTCAGTCCAGTCAAACTCTATATCATACTTCTTTAAAATTTCAAGATGGATATCCGTTAGCTTCTTAAACTTTGCTTCAAAGTTGACTGACAATACATCGCCCACACGCAATCCCTGACGACCAATTTTATCCTGATAAGAAGGCCCAATACCTTTTAACGTTGAGCCAATTTTATCATCACCTTTTTCTTTTTCGTAAGCTTGATCAAGTAACCGATGAGTAGGAACAATGAGGGTAGCTTTTTTTGATATGAACAAATTAGACTTAACGTCCAGATTGTATTTACTAAGCTTTTCGATTTCAATCTTAAAAACGATTGGATCTAACACGACACCATTACCAATTATATTTTGAGTCTTCGGTCTGAATATCCCGGAAGGAATTTGATGAAGAACATGCTTTATGCCATCGAACTTAAGGGTATGACCTGCATTGGGGCCACCCTGAAAGCGTGCAACAACATCATACTTAGGAGCAAGTACATCAACTATCTTTCCTTTGCCTTCATCGCCCCATTGAAGACCTAGCAGAACATCTACTTTCATGTATTAAAATTTATTCGCGCGATGGCGCAAAGATGCAAAGTTATTTTTTCAGGCCTATTTCATCTTCCGATTTAATGATTTGGAAGATTGCATTCAGTTTTGTGATTACAAGCAATTTATTTACGCTCTCAGACGGGTTCATTAAGTAAACTTCACCCCCTTTATTCCGAAATTTTGTAAGAATGGTGATTAACACTCCAATACCACTGCTATTAATATATCTCAAATCAGAAATATCAATAATGCATACACCAACTTTATGGGTTAATGAATCATTTACCGCTGAGATTAGTTGCGTGCCATTATCCTCTCCAATTAAATCTCCAGATATTCTTAATATCAACGAGTTACCTTTAATTTCTTGTGCAAAGTTCATGATTTTCTATTTTCACAATTTTTATTCGTGCATGATGCATACAAAATTAATGAATGATGCATCACATTGAAATGCAATAATTCACCAACGGTGTTCTGTATTGTTTGAATTCGTGGATCGCAAAACTCCGTGACCTTATGACATTCCGTGCAGATCAAATGATCATGCTGCTTATAACCATACGACTTCTCATACTGAGCTAGGTTTTTGCCAAATTGGTGTTTGCTTACCAAATCACATTCTACTAATAAGTCGAGGGTATTGTAAACCGTTGCCCGGCTTACTCGGTAATTTTTGTTTTTCATGTTGATATAAAGAGATTCTACATCAAAATGCCCGCTCAATGAATAGATTTCTTCCAATATGGCATAGCGTTCCGGTGTCTTCCGCAGCTCTTTGTTTTCCAAATAAGCTGTAAAGATTTGCTTTACCTCGTCAAATACTTTCTGATTCAATACCATTAGCTGGGATAGAAGGCCAAATATACTATTTCACCGAAAGGTAGACCAATCCAATGACTATCAGAGTTACGATCTCTTATTCCTGAAACTTTTTTCAATTACTTCTAGAATCAAATCTGGAAACTTTTACTACACCCTCTACGGTTTCTAATTTCAAAATCAAGGTTTCTAAATGCCGGGTGTCATTTACGTAGAGCATGATTTCGCCACTAAAAATACCCTGATCCGTTTTGAATGATAAAGAACTCATGTTCACCTTCAACTCTTCTGAGATTACTTTCGAGACATCGTTTATCAACCCAACCCTGTCGGTTCCAACTACTTTTAAACCTGTGAGAAATGCTACCTCGTGTTGAGAGGTCCACTTAGCTTTAATAACCCGATTGCCATGATTAGCAAGAAGCTCGGTAGCGTTGGGGCACGTTGTGCGATGGATTTTTATCCCTTCATTTACTGTAACAAAACCAAACACTTCATCGCCAGGAATAGGTGTACAACATTTGGCCAGCTTGTACTCCACTACATCCATATCCTCGCCAATCAATAGGGTATCACCCTGCCTGCCCTTAGCTTTATTTAGCTCTTGCTCAATCGTTTTAACATCATGAACTTCAGCGTGCGACTTTGCTTTAAGTGGCGATGAAGGTTTAAACTCCTTAAATTTCTTTAAATCATTTACGGTGATTAGCCCCTTGCCAACCCGGAAGTATAATTCGAACTGCGAGGGCACATTGAAGTAAGCCCGCATTTGTTCGAAAACGCGACTGTTGCCATCAATTTTTAGATGCTTGAGTTTTCTTGTCAAAACTTCTTTGCCCTCGTCAACCAAAAACCGCTTATTCTCTTTTAGTAGTTCCTTAATTTTTGATTTAGCCTTGGGACTAATTACAAAGCGCAGCCAATCTTCATTTGGCTTTTGTTTTGATGAGGTGAGAATTTCAATCTGATCACCATTCTTTAATAAATGATTTATTGGAACAAGCTTTTGATTCACTTTTGCACCAATACACTTAGCACCTATGTCAGTGTGGATATCAAAAGCAAAATCAAGAGCGGTGGCACCAATAGGCAGTGTTTTTAATTCTCCCTTAGGTGTAAAAACAAAAACTTCTTCATTAAATAAATTCCCACGGAAATCATCGACAAATTCAAGTGCCGATAGATCTTGCTTCTCTAACAAGTCACGAACTTTTACTAACCATTTCTCAAGGTTTGACTCGTGGCTTGACACGCTGTCTTTATATTTCCAATGAGCAGCATACCCTTTTTCAGCGATTTCATCCATCCGTTTGGTGCGAATCTGAACCTCAACCCACTGGCCATTTTTTGCCATTACCGTTGTATGTAACGATTCATACCCGTTTCCTTTGGGGGTGCTTATCCAATCGCGCAGGCGATCAGGGTTTGGCGTGTAGTAATCTGTAACAATAGAATAAACCTGCCAACAAAAAGATTTCTCTTGTTCTACAGGAGTTTCAAGAATTAATCGCACGGCAAACAAATCATAAACCTCCTCGAATGGAATGTTTTGCTTCCGCATTTTGGTATAGATGGAAAAGATCGATTTTGGCCGGCTCTTAATCTCGTATTCAATATTCAACTTATCAAGTTCCTCATGGAGTGGCTGTACAAATTGCTTGATGAATTTATTTCTTGAAGCCCGGCTCTCATCAATTTTTTCCGAAATCTCCTTATATACTGGTTGATCAGTAAATCTCAAGTACAAATCCTCAAGTTCTGTTTTGATTGCATTGAGACCCAACCGGTGCGCAAGGGGTGCATATAAATAAATTGTTTCTGAGGAAATGCGAAGTTGTTTGTTGCGCGGCATGCTTTCGAGCGTGCGCATATTATGCAGCCGATCTGCCAGCTTTATCAAAATCACCCGCACATCTTCCGAAAGGGTGAACAGCATTTTTCTAAAGTTCTCGGCTTGAGCCGATGAACCGTATTCAAACGCTCCTTTTATCTTAGTAAGACCATCAACAATTTTTGTTGTCTTCTTGCCAAAAATTTTCTCAATGTCATTTAGTTGAATGTCGGTATCCTCTACTACATCGTGCAGCAAGGCAGCAATAATAGAAGTGGTGCCAAGGCCAATTTCCTGAACGCAAATCTCAGCCACAGATAAGGGGTGAAAAATATATGGTTCCCCGGATTTTCTGCGCATGTCTTTATGCGCTTCCATGGCCATGGTAAAGGCTCGCTTTATCAACTTGGCATCCCCATCTTTAAGCACTGGTTTTGCCTGCCTCAAAAGCCTTCTATAGCGGCCAATTATTTCCTTTTTCTCTTCAACTTCATCAATTACCACGGGCTAATTAAATTTAAAACCGATTTTTATAACTTGCCTTTAATCATAACGAATATTCCCTAAATTTGCACTCCCTTTGATAAAAAAGGCCAATTTTTTATCAAAGGGCTTTTTATGCGGATGTGGCGTAATTGGCAGCCGCGCCAGACTTAGGATCTGGTGCCGCAAGGCGTGGGGGTTCGAGTCCCTTCATCCGCACAAACAAATACTGAACCCTCCGGTTGGTTAATTTTTTATCCACTGGAGGGTTCATTAATTCTTACCAAGATAGAAGAAATTAAAACTTAAAATCGCAATACCTTGAATATCACATTAGACAAACAAAGCGGGACAGACGGTTTAATTAAAGTTAGCCTAACCCAAAGCGATTATCAACCGAAAGTAGAAGAAAAGATAAAAGACTTCGCACGCAAGGCAAACATAAAAGGATTTCGCCAAGGCAAAGTGCCATCGGGCGTAATTAAAAAAATGTACGGTAAGTCAATTTTGGTTGAAGAGGTTAATCACATCGTTTCACATTCTGTTTCTGATTATATCCGCGATCAAAAATTGAGAATTCTTGGCGACCCAATGCCTAATCAAGAGAAAGCATATATCATTGACTGGGATGCTCAAAAAGATTTTGAATTTGAGTTTCAAATTGGATTAGTGGAAGACTTCTCCGTTGAACTCTCTCCTAAGGTTAAAATAAAATCGCATCCAATTGAAGTCGATCAAAAAGTGATTGACGAAACAATGGAAGATTTGAAAACAAGATTCGGCAATACTACCTATCCTGAGGTAAGCGAAGCAAACCATAATCTTTACGGAGATATTTCCCTTAAAGGTGAAGAGGAAACAAAGGGATCGTATATCGCCATTGAAAAAGTTGCAAAAAAGGAGCAGAAGAAATTCATAGGTATAAAGAAAGAAGATGTAGTTGAGTTCGAGCTAAACACGACCTTTACAGACGGAGCTGCAATCTCACAAGTTCTTAACATCTCGGAAGAAGAAGCTAAGAACGCCACAGGTACTTATGTGTTTAAGGTAACAAACATCAGCCAGGTTGAGCCTACAGAATTCAATCAGGAATTCTTTGATAAAGTTTTCGGCAAAGACGTAGTGAAAGATGAAACCGAATTCATTGAAAAAATAAAATCTACCATTGGTGAAAATTATAATCGCGAAAGTGATCATTTGTTGAACCACGAAATACAGCATCATCTTGTAGATCATACTAAAATCAGTATGCCGGAGTCGTTCCTGAAAAACTGGTTGAAGATGAGCAGCAATGGCCAAGTGACTGAGGAAATCCTTGATAAGGAATTCAATGCCTATAAAGAATCGCTTAAATGGGATTTGATCAAAAATAAAATTGCAGAAGAAAAAGCGATAAAAGTTGAAGGTGACGAGGTTCGTGAAAAAGCGAAGCAACAAATTACCGAACAATTTGGAGGCGCTGCTATTGCCGCTCAATTGGGAGACAAACTAAATGACATTGCTAACAACTTTCTTTCCGGCAAGGATGGAAAAGGTGAAATGTTTATGAAAATTTACAATCAGCTTCGTGATGAAAAAATCATGAATAGCATTAAAGATTCTATAACCATCGATGAGGAAAAAGTATCGCTGGACGAATTCAAAAAGAAGGCTGCCGAACACCGCCATTAATTCACAGAACTATAATCAGACCAAACCGGTTTATATGGGAGTCCTGTTATTTAATGGGGCTTTTTACTGATTTTTTCTTAGTATCATTGACATGAGAAAACAATAAATCCAACATCAAAACGACTTAACAAAGAACTGTAAACTAATATATCTATGTCACAACCAAACGAATTCAGAAAATACGCTGTCAACCATTTAGGCATGAGTGGTAATGCCTTCGATAGCTATGCAAATCACATAAGTGCCCAATACTCCGTTAACGCGATGACACCTAATGTGGTAGAGGAGCGGCAAATGCGCGCAACCGTAATTGACGTGTTCTCGCGCCTGATGGCAGATCGGATTATTTTCTTTGGCACTGCCGTGGATGATTATGTGGCCAACGTAATCACGGCACAACTTCTTTTCCTGGAGTCTTCCGATCCTAAAAAAGATATCATTATGTATATAAATAGTCCAGGCGGATCG
>JBBSBG010000168.1:0-6862 GCA_038251495.1 Cytophagales bacterium | reverse complement strand
CTTTTCTATGAACTCTTTGAATGATTTTTTATAGGTATCCCCTATCGACAAAGAGACTGCCCCCACCTTTACTTCATTTTTCTGGATCACGTCAATTGCGGCTAGTGCAACTATGTACGAATTATGGATTCGAATAAATTTATTTGACGGCAACTGCTCTTCCAATGATTTAAGTCTTTGAAGGGTTACTATTTTTTGCGTTTTAGTGTGAATGGTGACATAATCCTTCAGGCCTTCCACGTATAAGATATCATCTAACTTAACTTTAACTAGTTTGGTACCATCTTTTACAAATACAAAGGGTGGCGTTGTTGACTGCTGTTCTGTTTGAACTTTTACTGGTGCAACCTCTGAATCTGAGCGTTGAATCACTTTATCGACTGCCTTTAAAAAGCGTTCGAACGTAACCGGTTTTAACAGATAATCTGTCACGTCAAGTTCGTAGCCTTGCAACGCGTAGTCTGAATAAGCAGTTGTTAAAATAACAAAAGGTTTCTTGGTTAGAATTTTTAATAAAGAGATACCCGTTATCTCAGGCATCTGAATATCAAGAAATAAAACATCAACAGGCAGGGTGCGAAGTGCTTCAAGTGCTTCGAGCGGATTTGAAAACGCCTGCAGCAAATTAAGTGAAGGCACCTTCTTCACATAATCAATCATCAAGTTGCGCGCCAATGGCTCGTCTTCAATAATTACACAATTCAGTTTCAACCTTCTTTAAATTAAGGTAAGTGTCAATTGAACGAAATATACATTCTTTTTGTCTTCGCTAACAAGAGTATACTGACCTGGATAACTTAAATCCAGTCTACGCTTTACATTCTGAAGTCCAATTCCCGACTTCTCATGAATATCTGATTTTTCGGGAATGCTGTTCTCTACAGTATAGATACATTCATTGCCTTCCACCTGTATAGATACATTCACCCATGCTTTGGGATTGCTATTGTTCACCCCATGTTTAAAGGCATTTTCCAAAAATGTTATAAAAATCAAAGGTGTTATCCAACGATTTTCAACATCGCCTTTTAATTCGAAGTTAATTGGAATCTGATCATTTAAACGCAAACGTTCAAGGCTGATATAATTTTGCATGTACTCGATTTCCTTACTTAACAACACTTTCGGATGATTAGAGTCGTAAATCATATACCGCATCATCTGCGAAAGCTTGGCTATTACTTCTGTTGTATTATCTGACTTTGTGTAAGCCAGATAATAGAGATTGTTAAGTGTGTTAAACAGAAAGTGTGGATTAATCTGAGCTTTTAAGAAATTTAGTTCAGCCGTCAATTTTTCATGCTCCATCTCTTTCCTCCGCACGTCCAACTCAAACCAATCTTCCGCAAAGCGAAGCATGCCAACAAAAAGTATAATAAAAAGATTGCTTGTAACTACCTGCACAACAAACCGGCTACTAAACAGGTACCCTTCGCGGTTGGAACTTACATGGAGAATGTCGCGCTCAAAATAAATGCGACACCAAATGATAGCGATGAAAACAGCAAGGAATTGAAGAACATACTTCCACTTTTCTTTTTTTGCCAGTAAACCGGGTAAGAAAAAGAAATAGTTTATATAAGAAAGCAGTGCCGCAAATAGTACTTGAGTAGATACAATGGTGAAAATCCTTCCCCATTCTAATTCCCTTCCACGCGAGTAAGAACTAACCTGGTAAAGAAAAACGGATAGGTACACGCACCAAAATGAAATATGGAGCAGGGTAACTTTAGTGCGTTGCGATGTAGAACTCATGATGGATGGCAAAAGTATGAGATGTTCGGTAACACCAAACAAAGTTTTATTCTTTTACGACAAACAGTTCAATCTCACCGATCGATTCTTCGCTTAAACCGACCCATCGATCGGGTTGAATTATTGACCCGATTGTCGATTAAAAGCAACCTTGGGTATAATATGCCTTAATAGACGCAAACAATTGGATTTAATTTGGGGTTAATTAGCTGAAATCAAAAAAATATGCCCTTGAAGCACCGCTTACTTAAAATAAAATAAAATGAAAAAAATCTATTCCGTTTTAATTTTCATAACAACCTCTTTTTTTGCCGCAGCTCAAAACGGAAAAGTTTCAGGTTCGATCAATGATGCCGAAAGTAAAAGTCCGGTTGAGTTTGCAACAATCGCGCTCAACAATCCAACCACAAATAAACCTGTAGATGGAACCATTGCCGATGCAAAAGGAAAATTTGTTATTAAAGGTATCGCCAATGGAAAATATATAGTGGCAATTTCCTTTATCGGCTTTGAGACTATTCAGCGCGAAATTGAAATAACCGATAAAAACTGGGATGTTAATTTGGGCACTGTTTTTTTGAGCTCTTCAACCGAACTATTGGAAGCAGTGACCGTAGAAGCACAAAAAGTTCTTATTGAAGAAAAAGTAGATCGCTTGATTTACAATGCTGAAAATGACAATACAGCTAAAGGTGGCGATGCAACCGATGTGTTAAAACGGGTTCCACTTTTAACAGTTGATTTGGATGGTAACGTATCTATCCGCGGAAGCCAGAATATTAGAGTACTTATAAACAATCGCCCTTCAACCATTACTGCGGGAAGTATTGCCGATGCGTTGAAACAAATTCCGGCTGACGAAATTAAATCAGTAGAAGTAATCACTTCTCCTTCGTCAAAATATGATGCGGAAGGAACAACGGGTATCATCAACATCATCACCAAAAAGAATGTGCTTGAAGGTGCTACACTTAGTGTAAACGGAAGTGTTGGAAACAGAGGATCAAACCTTGGTTTACGCGGTGGCTACAAAAAGGGAAAGCTCGGTCTTTCTGTTGGTGGCTTCGGCCGATCTGGGTATAACATTTTAGGAAGTTTTGAAAATACTCAATCAGTAGTTGATGCAACTCGAACAACAATTCAAGCGGCCGAAACCCGCAGCAACTCAATACGAGCAAACTACTCATTTGGGATTGACTACGACTTTAATCCTAAGAATTTTATCACTTCCTCAATTCGTTTAGGAGCTCGGGGTGGCAAAGATTATCAGGATGACTTAACATCAAAAACTTTTGAGAACGATATTTTAGTTAGTAGTAACCTTCGAAATGTAGTAACTAATAATCGATCTAACTCAATTGATATGAATCTTAATTTTACCCACTTGTATGAAAAGAAGAATCGGGAATTAAGCATCTTGGGTTTATACAGTGTTGATGACGGAATTAATGATTTTGAAAATATAATCTTTGATTTAAGTGATTTATCAATCGCTAGCCGCCTGAAAAATAAAAACAACAGCGTAAATGAAGAGGTGGCTTTGCAAGTTGATTATCAAACGCCCATTGCTGATAACCAATTATTTGAAATTGGGGGTAAACAAACCATGCGTAAAGCATTAAGTGATTTTGAATATTTTTTTGCACAAGGCTCCAACCCATATCAACCAAGTATCGATGATCGCCTTTCAAATGTTTTCAATTATATACAGAACGTAAGCGCAGGGTACATGTCGTATACTTTAAACCTTAAAAAATATGCGTTTAAAGCAGGGGGGCGTTACGAGTACACTACCATTGATGCCTTCTTTCAGGATGAACAAGATATTAACATTCCTTCTTATGGCATATTCGTTCCTTCTGTTAACCTATCCAGAAAACTTAAAAACAACAATACAATAAAAGCAGCTTTCAACAGAAGGATTCAAAGACCTTCTATTGGTTTTCTGAACCCCAACATTCAGGCATCTAATCCGCTAAACATTACGATTGGAAACCCATCGCTTGATCCTGAATTTACAAATAACTATGAATTGGGTTTTAGCACCTATATGAAAGGACTAGGATTAAACTTTACGGGATTTGCCCGAAATAGCAGCAACTCAATTCAGCGCGTAAGTGATGTGGTAGGCGATACCGTGCGGAATTCCTTCCAGAATATTGGTGTTGAAAATTCTTATGGTGTTAGCATTAATGCGAATATTTCCATCGGTGATAAATTAACGTTCAATGGCGGGCCCGAAATCTATTATGCAACCCTAACAAATAATGTGGCTGACGAGAAATTTAAAGCTAGTAATGACGGTTGGGTAATTAGTGGTCGACTGTTTGGTAGCTATAATATAAATAAAGCGTGGAGTCTTCAATTCTTTAGTTTTGCTCGAGGCAGAAACGTGCAGCTACAAGGGTTTCAAGGTGGGTTCGGAGTTTACTCGTTAGGCTTAAATAAAAATCTCCCTAACAAAAGAGGTAGTATTGGTTTCGGAGCAGAAAACTTCTTTGGTCAAACCATTACTATACGAAGCCAAACCATCACTCCGGTAGTGGATCAGCGGAGTATATCGATTCGTCAAAACTTAAACTTCAAAGTCAACGTGAACTTACGTTTTGGAAAAATTGAAGGTGCAAACAGCAGAACAACTAGTTCTCGCAGAACTCGCAAAACAATTTCAAGCGATGACTTGAAGCAAGGTGGCGAAGGTGGCGGCTTTGATGGTGGTGGTCAGGATCAACAAGGGGGCGGATTTTCGGGAGGCGGTGGTCAACGGCCTGCAACCACAGCGGCCGTAGTACCAGCAATAAAGTCTGATCCAACAGCTATTGTTGATGCAGCGGGTACCTGGGCTTACACAATTGAATCCCCTCAGGGCGCCAACGGTGGAACCTTGAAAATAAATAAAGAAGGTGAAGCTTATGCCGGTACCATTATCAACAGCCGAATGAAAAGTGAAACCGCTTTAAAGAATGTACTAGTAACTGGTAACGAATTAACTTTTAGCTACGAAGCCAGCTTCGGCCCTAACACTAGTGAAGTAACAGTAAAAGGTGTAATCACTAACGGTGAATTTGCCGGAAGCATGAGCGTAGGTCAATTCGGAGCTTTCCCAATGAAAGCGAAGAAAGAATAAAGAAAAGGGTGTAGTTAGGTAGTTGGGTAAATGCCGGTTGAAAGACCTGCATTTTTTTTATTTAGGGCTTAGAAAAACTCATGATCCTATTTGTTTTCCATGCCGTCCTTCGAAATAGCGTGCTCCTAGCGTGCATAGAAGTTTCTTGTCCACGCTCAACACAAATACAAACTTCGGTATCACCACTCCGCTCGAAAAACATTACTCAGCACATAGCAATGGAAGGCTGCATTGCCTGCGCTATTGCTCAACTTCTTTTCAATATGTTGCGATTCAAAATCAACCCAATCGGAGCAATCACAAAACAATTTGGTTAATCGGGTATTAAACCCGTTCCATCTTCTAATCAAAAAATCAAAATTTCTAATCATAAATTTTATTGCACAAGATATTTAAGGGTTGTTGTCTCTTCCTTAGATAAGCCTGTTGATTTGCGACTTCTCCGCGCACGATTCCATTTAGAACGAAACGTACCTTCGGTCCAATCTGATAAAATTTTTGGATGAATGTAAGCCGATCGGCAAACGGTTGGTGTATTCCCTAAATCGGAGGCCACCGTTTTTACTACCTCATTTGAAACTCTTTTTCTTGCCGTAGGCGTGTCAGGATCTAATTGTTCAGAAAGTCGGAATGCAGTTTTCCAGGTGGCTGCCCACGTTCGAAAATCCTTGGCCGTTACTTTTTCATGCTTAGCAGTAATCGCATCCAGGTATTCATTGATGTGGTTTGACTTTACATCGAAGTCGTTTCCATCGCTGTCTTCATACCTAAATAAATCCCGGTTTCTGCTTTGCTTACCTACCTCACCCGATTCCTTAATAAGTAGTGCCAGATCATCTTCCCAAATTCTTCGCTTCCAAAGTTTACCCGATTTACCCATAAACTCAAAAATGGTATCCAGATTTCCTTCTGCTTTTTTTGATTGATCCATTTTAACATGCCCCGTCTTTAACGTGGTGAGTCCATACGATTTATTTTTCTTTGCATACTCATCGTTGCCAACCCGAAAGTGATAGCGATCAATGAGCTTAACAATTAATGCGGCAACTTTTTCCTTAGGCATTCCTTCAAGTTTCAAATCACTCTCAACTTGTTTTCGGATAGACACCAGACTTTTTGCAAAACGTGCCATACCATCAAACTTTTCAGCAGCGCGAGCCTTCGTCCAATTTTCGTGATAGCGATATTGTAACCGGCTCTTCACATCTTTGCCGGTAGCTTGCAAGTCAGCTTTAGCACTTGGACTTATCCAAACATCGGCCCATGCCGGTGGTAGCACAAGCTTATTGCATCTGTCAATAATTTTCCGATCAGAAATTAATTTTCCTCTCGGATCATAATAATTCCAACTAAGTATTTTACCCTTTAGCGTTTTACCTTTTTTACGCGTGATCCCACTTTTTTGCATGGTGAAGTGTTTGCTTGTAAATTAAAGTTAGAGGTTTGCTTGATAGTTAGCAAGACAATAAAGATGCTTTTACCTACCGTTTGTGCATAGGCAGTGGTGGGTTGCTAAAAATAAATATACTGTCCACCGAGAAAAACGCTGAACGAAGAATACTTGTAACTTACTCTTACCCCCACCATTGAAACATTTTGGGCATCTCTAAAAACTCCGCTTACCCTACTCTTTTGGTAGAAGGGGCAGGGGTTGAGGTTATGAGAGTAAGGGTTTTTTGAGATGCCCTTAAGTTAATTATTATTTCAATGCCATACTATCCGCAGTTATTTTGTAGCATTATTCTTTTCTATAACCGAAACTGGCTTTTGTAGTAAAAGTGAGTTTGGTATTGTAATTATCTCGCCACTTTCCATTTTAAGATGAACGAAAAAATAAGTTAAATCAGAGACTTCCCCTTCAAATGGGAAATCTTTATCTAATACCTTTATCGTTGAACCTATTTTTATAGGATGATTAAAAAACAACAATAAGCTTGATGTAATATTGGAGAGTAACGACCATTGAGCAAAAAAAGCAAT
>JBBSBG010000167.1:0-6901 GCA_038251495.1 Cytophagales bacterium | reverse complement strand
GCTGTACTAAATAGTACACATGCGAAAAGTAACTTAAATGCTTTCATGTTTTTTTTATTTGTATGTAGGACGCACGAACTACATCTATTGTTGCACGAGTTGTGTTAAAGATTGATAAATAAATTATGAAGCTAAGCAGCACAATGAATGCGGCTGAAACGGTAATGAAATGAAAATGGTTATAAAAAACTGAAATAGTTTTTTATTGTAACTTAATTGAGGTGAAACACGTCTTTAGCTTTTTCTACCTGGTGCAAAAGTTCGATGTGGTATTTAAGGCGCGCTACCAGAAACGATTCTTTGCGCTCGCTATCCAACTGCACGAATTTAATACGCTCATCAAAACCCAAATTCAATTCGTTAGCGGCATCATACAGTGAAATACTTTTGTCTGCATGATTTAAGTGAATCATGGTTAAATATTCCGTAAAATACTTTCTGAGAGCATGACCCATCGGCTCAGTAACATCAACATGCCATAATTCAACATCACCCCCCGGATAAGGTTTATCGCGAAACGTGCGAAACATCTTGCTCATAGAGAGCAGATCCATGCATTTAACTATAATATCCGATTCTTCAGTTTGATAGCGCTTGATAACACTCTCCAATTTTACCAAGGACCCTAACTTCTCCGTATTAGAGACATGATTATAATAAATACCAAAAGATATGTCCTTTGCTTCTGCATCTTCCAACAATTGACGGTATTTGGGTTCAAAAATATGAAGGGGAATTATTTCTCCCGGCAGAGGAAAAATAGAAAGCGGAAACATGGGAATTTTTAAATTACTCATCACCTATATTAAACAGGATTTGGTACAGAAAGTTATGCCAATAAAGCATCAAATAAAATTATTGGTAACTTATCAGATAGTGTGGTTTAACGCCAAATCGATCAAATAGCAATTTACAACCCGGTAAAAAGGCCAGGTTAATAACAAACGAATAGCCGGCAATTACACCACCCAATTTTTTTATAATATTGCCGGCAGCGATAGCCGTGCCCCCGGTTGCAAGTAAGTCGTCATGAATTAATACCCGACTACCCTTTTCAATGGCATCAATATGCATTTCAATGCTGGCCTTACCATACTCAAGATCATATTCTTCATGAATTTTGTGATAGGGCAACTTACCCGATTTGCGAATAGGAACAAAAGGGACTTCTAAAGCCTCGGCCAAAAGCGATCCAAAAATAAATCCACGTGCCTCCACAGCAGCTACTGCATCGATGCGAGCTGACTTAAAATGTTCAGCCATTTCGTTCACTACTTGTTTCCTTGCCTCCGGATTTGCCAATAGCGGAGTTATGTCTTTGAATAGTATGCCCGGCTTTGGAAAATCTGGAACATCGCGCAAATAAGATTTAAGTTGAATTTTGTTTACCATGAATTTACTTGATCAATTTACCATTGAGAATAACAATTTCCACCGGATTACTCCCAAAACTATATGGAATAGAAGCGAGAGAAGGAATAGCATGAGTAATAAACAAGTTGGCCACTTTACCAAGTGTGATAGTGCCGTGAGTTTCGGAAAGACCTAAGGTATAGGCCGTATTAATTGTTGACGCATTGATTGCTTCTTCAGGAGTCATTCGCATTTTAATGCACGCAAGTGATAACATCAACGGCATGTTACCACTGGGTGAGCTACCTGGATTATAATCAGACGCCACCGCCACAGGCAAGCCCGCCTCAATCATTTTACGAGCGGGAGTATAAGAAAGATTTAAGAAGAATGCAGCACCCGGTAAAGCAACAGGCATAGTTGAACTGTTCCTCAACACTTCAATTTCATACTCACCAATATTTTCAAGATGATCTACACTGATTGCCCCCGTCTTTACTCCTACTTGCACTCCGCCCGATCTATTCAATTGATTGGCATGAAGACGAGGTATTAGACCAACCTTCTTTCCAGCTACTACAATTTGTTCCGTTTCTTCAGGCGAGAAAAAACCAGTTTCACAAAACACATCAATATAGTGTGCTAGTTTTTCTTCGACTACAGCCGGAATCATTTCATCTATAATTTCAGAAATGTATTGCGCTTTAGTTTTCTCGCGCGGAACCGCATGAGCGCCTAAGAAAGTAGTTTTAACAGTTAGCGGAGTTTCCCGCCCTATGCGTTGTGCTACCCGCAGCATTTTCAACTCATCTTTTAAGGTTAGGCCATACCCACTTTTAATTTCTACTGCCCCTGTGCCTGAATTAATTATTTCCCACGCGCGCGGAAGAGAAGCCTGAAACAATTCTTCTTCTGACAGTGCTTGAAGTTTTTTTGCTGAATTTAAGATACCTCCACCGCTGGCCGCAATCTGTTCGTAGGTTGCACCTTTAATCTTCATAACAAATTCCTCCTCGCGGGTGGCAGCAAAAACTAAATGCGTGTGCGAATCGACAAAAGAAGGAAACACGAACTTGCCGGTGGCATTAATAACTGTTTTGGCCTTTAGGTTAGCAGGAAAATCTCTCATCAATCCGAAAGAATGAATCAACCCATTAGAAACAACTAAATAGGAATTTTCTAAAACTGGCAGCGTTGACATTTCTGCACCGCTAAGTTTCAAAACAGGTTTGTCCCTCACCTGAACCAATCCCTTGATGTGAGTGATTAGAATGTCATGAACCATGGTGTCTATTTTCCGAATGCTTCGACTTTGTTATCCAGATTAGAACCAAAAACCGGGAAGGAAATTTTAATGAGAGCAAAGAAGCCGCGGCCATCTATCGAAGGGCGATAACCCATTTCGCCACCATAAGACCAACTCAATGTGCGATTAAATCGGCCATCTATACCAGCTCTAAATCCAATCTTATTTGTCTTTAATGCACTTGTGGAATACTCTTCGCCATTGTACGTAACAGGATCAAGGGTTAGAGAAGGCGCCACCATTAGATCCATAAACAAGGTTAACATGCCATCATCAACAGCATCATTATACCGATCAAAACTTACGGCAATGTTTCGGATAAATGAAATAGAGCCACCTACATAAATGTTTGTTGAATAAATATTTGCAAAAACATTAAAGTCTTGAGTCTGAGGCAATCCAACTCCTTCGCTATTCACAAGATCAGCATTGGTCAATCCTTGCTTATCCAAAGCGCGATTTAAGTCAGCGGTACTATTCCAGATAATGCTTCCCAACCGCGCTCCATAAATCTTACGAAGCTTACTAGGCACTTCAGCATATTGTGGAACGGTGGCAGCCCATCGGGTTTTTGCCATGGTCTTTCTATGCAGGAATATTTTAGCCGTTGAGCTTACATCAAAATCTTTGATATGATACGTGCCCCCAAATTCGTAGTAATTATAAATTTCAGGTGCATTGGAAACTGAACTGTTTTTGGAAGCTAACTCTCTGTTAAAATCAAAAAACTGGCTGCTATAGGTTTTTCTAAAATGAGCATTTATTTCAAATACCTTTTTATGATAATAGCGCGCTTCAAAACCAAAGCCAGCATTTACATTAGTGGCAAACAGCTCGCCATAAAAAGGCTGAAAGCCAATAAACAATTTGTTTATTGAATAGGGTTCATCGTATAGTTCATCAAATGTAACAGCTCCTTTATCATCCTGAGCCGCCAATCCATGGCTAATCAGAAGCAGAACGGAAAAAAATACACTAAACCGGATCGCTTTCATAGTTAGAATAGTCCTAAAAATAGTAAAAAGAAGTTGATACAAACGTCCGAAAGGTAGCAAATGGAGCTGTTTTAAATGACTGAGTGTAAGTATTTCCTGAAAATGAACCGAAAATAACGCTAGTTTTCAACCATCATACTCAACTGTCCCTTCTTGAAGGAGACAAATGGAACCCGTCCATTATCATGAGTCGCCTGCCAGAGATAACCAGCACTCAGTGCGCCTTGCACAGTTGACCCTTCAGGCATAGTTTGAATAAAATTGATACCATGCTGGGAAAGAATTTGGCCCATGATCATCATAAATTCAAAACCGATTGATGCATACTCCGCAGGCAGACTGCCGTGTTTAGCAATGTATTTTTTTCTAAAGGCTTGAAATGTTGGATTTGTTATAGATTGATAATTAGGTGCGGCAAGTGTAACCCCAGTACGTTCAAACTTTGAATAATCTACAGAAGTATCTTGCAACCAACTCTCCTGCCCTACTACTATAATTGAATCTCTACGCGTTTCAACACTGTTAATAACTTTTGAATAAATCAATTCATTATCCGAGGCGACATAAATGCTACCGATGCTATCTTTTTTTAACTTAAACTCTAGTGCATTTTTCCATTCATCATATTCGGTGGCTGTTGTAAGTTGTGTAAGTATGGTGCCAGAATTTTCTTTCTGAACTTGTTGAGCATACACTACATTCACACCAAGCTCGCGGGCATGTTTAATAAAATTTGAAGCCATCAAAGAATCTTTTGAATTATCGCCATAGTAAACCATGCACGTTTTTCTGTTCACATGATTGGCTACCCATTCGGCCGAACGTTTGGCAATAGTTTCCGCACTTGGCTGATATAAAAATACAAATGGGTTGGCGATGTGGTCAGCACTATTTGAAACAGGATTTACAATTAAACTTATCTGATTTGCTAATGCAAATTCCTGAACAGGAAATGCCTCTTCATTAAACAAGGGGCCAACAATAAGATCGGCAGTTTTTAATTCATCTTTACTTAAAATTCTCTTTGTAACTTCTTTGTTGCGCTCGTTATCATACGCAAGCAACTCAAGTTTAATTCCTTGGCGGGAAAGGGAATCCACAGCCAGTTTCATTCCATCATATAGATCAAGCACAAACTGATTTTTCTTTTTTACCGGTGAAGGATCTAATGTGCTAGCAAGAAATGGCATTACTAACGCAATGCGATAACTGTCTTTGAAAATCGGTTTAGGAATTTCGTTGACTACTAATTTCTCACGATTCAAGTTGAATCTTTGAATCAATGATTCCATCAAAGCTGTATCTTGAAGGTGAAAAGGTTGTTTGCCTAATAATCGCACAAGTGCACGAGCAGCTTCCTTCTCTTGCGGATAATCTTCCAGCATCATCTTCAACGTTTCCTGATCAGTGATTTTAGCAAGGCTTACTCTTTTTAAATCTATTAATTGATTCTGAAAGGATTGATCTTTAACCTGCGTTGCTAAAAATAAACCCTGAAAATATTCGCCCAGGTCAAAATAGAGTTTGCTTAACCAGAAGTTGACTTCATTCATTTGATCCCAGTTGGGATACAACTTCTTTACTTGCAGAAGCATGTCTTTAGCCACCGAAGCATAGCCAAGTCGCTGAGCCGATAAGGCGTAATAAAATGAGGAGTATTCAGTAAAAGGATTGGATTGATCATAAACAGTCAGTGGCTTAAAGGCTGCCATTGCCTCACTGTATTGGCCTTTGTCAAAAAGATTCTTTGCGTGATTGTAATCGCGCCTGAAGTCTTGCGCCTGAACAACGACAAGACTAAAAATCAAAACCAGACCTGACAACCAAACCTTATATCGCTTCAAAATCATTTGCTTTTAAAATACTTCAAGAGAGCCAATATAGTGAAACAAAAATTAAACCACTATTCCCATTCGATAGTAGCGGGTGGTTTAGAGCTAATGTCATACACAACCCGATTAACACCTTTCACTTTGTTAATAATATCGGATGATACTTCACTAAGAAAATCATGTGGCAAGTGTGCCCAATCAGCCGTCATACCATCTACACTTACAACCGCTCGAAGCGCGGTCACTTGTTCATACGTTCGTTCATCACCCATCACACCCACTGAATACACTGGCAACAACATAGCTCCGGCCTGCCATACCTTCTCATACAATCCATGTTTGCGCAAGCCAGAAATAAAAATAGCATCTACTTCCTGAAGTATCCTTACGTTCTCTTCACTAATCTCTCCTAAAATCCTTATTCCTAATCCGGGTCCCGGAAACGGATGTCTTCCAAGAATCAATGGATCAATGCCCAATGTTTTACCAACTAAACGTACTTCATCTTTAAATAATGTATTCAGCGGCTCAACAACTTTCATTTTCATTTTTTCAGGCAAGCCGCCCACATTGTGATGAGATTTAATAGTAGCCGAAGGTCCTTTAACCGAAACCGATTCGATTACATCAGGATAGATGGTGCCCTGCCCCAGCCATTTCACGTCCGTAATACGGTGAGCTTCTTCATCAAAGACATCAATAAATGTTTTACCGATAGCTTTTCGTTTTGCTTCGGGTTCGGAAAGTCCTTTCAACGCTTTGTAAAACTTATCCTTGGCTTCAACACCTTTTATGTTCAAGCCCATCCCTTGGTAGGATTCTAAAACTTGCTCAAACTCACCTTTGCGTAGCAATCCATTATCAACAAAAATGCAATAGAGATTCTTTCCGATGGCTTCATGCACCAGCATGGCTGCCACTGTTGAGTCAACTCCACCCGACAGCGCCATCACAACTTTATCAGAACCTAACTTTGTTTTTAAATCAGCTACAGTAGTTTCAACAAACTGATCGGGAGTCCAATCTTGTGCACAGCCGCAAATATTCACCACAAAGTTTCTAAGCAGATTTTTACCCTCGAGGGTATGCGTTACTTCCGGATGAAATTGAATGCCGTATAATTTTTGTCCGGTTAACCGAAACGCAGCTACTTTAACAGAAGGTGTACTTGCAATAATTTCGTAGGAATCGGGCAACGATTCAATCGTATCTGCATGGCTCATCCAGACTTGTGAATCGAGAGAGATTTCTTTTAGCAGTTCATTATGATGATCTACTTTGGTAAGGCGCGCCCGACCATACTCTCTGATTTGGGATGGCAGTACAGTACCACCACTTTTATAAGCTATCAATTGTGCTCCGTAGCAAACACCCAACACCGGAACATCTTTAAAAAGAGCTAAGTCTACATCGGG
>JBBSBG010000166.1:0-6918 GCA_038251495.1 Cytophagales bacterium | reverse complement strand
CGGATCGCAGGCTGCAAAAATTCAGGAGCGACATAAAGAATTAAAAACTTTTGGTATTGGTGCCGATGTAAGTAAGGAAGAATGGAGCAATGTCATTCGCGATCTTCTCGCACAAGGTTATCTCGCGAAAGCAGAAGGTATGTATCCGATTTTACAATTAACGAGCACCAGCCCACACGTGTTGAAAGGCACTGTGAAAGTGATAATTGCGCGCACAAAAGAAAAGATTGAAGCAGAAGTACAAAAGGCCGATCATGAAGAAGCGCTCTTCGTGCAATTGAAAGCTGCACGGAGAAAAATAGCAGGGAATGAAAATGTGCCGGCTTATATTGTGCTTTCCGATGCCACGTTGATGGAACTCGCTACATATCTTCCGCATAACAAAGATGAGTTTAGAAAAATATCTGGCTTTGGCGAGGTGAAGATTGAAAAATATGGCAAGTACTTTTGGGATGTGGTGGCCGATTATTGCAGAGAGCGCCAACTCACTTCACGCATTCATCTTAAAACGCCAAAGCGGATTCGCAAGGAAAGACCAGAGCGTGAAACCGACACTAAACAACAGAGCTTCGACCTGTTTGTGGCCGGAAACTCGATGGAAAGAATTGCAGAGTTGCGCGGTATGAGCCAGACTACAATAGAAGGACATCTTGCTTTTTATGTGCAACAAGGAAGACTCAAAATCGATCAGTTCATGGATACTTCAAAAATTCCAGCAATCAAGCAGGCCATGGAGCAATCGAACGCGAAATTATTGGCTCCAATAAAAGCAATCTTAGGCGATAATTATAGCTACGGAGAAGTTCGCCTGGCGATGGCACATCTGGAATTCTTGGCACATCATAATTAGAGCATCATCAAATTCCCTTCATGTATCTCAATTGTCACACTGGCTTTAGTTTTAAATACGGCACATTGCCTGTTAAAACTCTTTTTGAAGAAGCCAAACGATGTGGCATTCATAAACTCGTGGTTACTGAAATTAACAATGTTTCTTCTTATCTGGATATGCTTCGGATATGCGATGAAAACAAGCCTTGCGAAAATGGACTCACCAAATATGGAACTCTTGCCTATCAACTCGATGTTGCCGTAGGCGTTGAATTCAGAAATGATAGTGATCTTCTCTATGTTATTATAGCCAGAAACAATCTCGGATTCGAGGCCATCAACCGTTTTTTATCATACCATAATCGCGAAGCAAAAAAATTTCCTGAACGCGCACCTGAACTGGATCAGACGTTCATTATTTATCCTTTTGGGAAAATACAGCCTGATCAATTAAAAGCATCCGAACACATTGGCGTGAGCAGGCACGATTTAATGTCATTTTCTGTTCATCCACAACGCGAAGAGTATGAATATAAATTCGTATTGCTTCATCCCGTTACTCTTCTGCCTCCCGAAAATAAAAAAGGCAAACTCATTTATCGGGATTTCAACGTCCATCGGCTTCTTCGCTGTATTGCTCATAACACCTTACTCAGCAAACTTCCTGAACACCACCAGGCATACAAGGAAGAATTTATGTTGCCTGAAGAAGAGTTGGAAAAAATATTTGAAAATTTTCCCGAACTGATTATTAACGCACAATCACTGGTGAATCAATGTTTCATTGAGTGTAAACAAGGCGAAGACAAGAACAAAAAGTTTTTTACCTCTGGCCCGGCAGAAGATATGAAGTATCTGCGATCTGTCACAACTCAAGGCTACGTAAAACGATACGGTCATGACAAGCCAGTATGGCAATCGCACATTGAAAAAGAATTTCGCATAATCGCTCAGAAAGGATTTACTGCTTATTACCTAATTGCTTATGATCTTATCCGCTTTGCAAAAAAAAATAATTATGATTTTGTGGGGCGTGGTAGCGGAGCTAACAGCACAGTGGCGTATTGCCTTGGCATCACCAATGTGGATCCCATCGAATTAGATTTATACTTCGAGCGCTTTTTAAATGAAGAGCGAGTTACGCCACCTGATTTCGATATTGATTTTTCGTGGGATAATCGCGATGCCATTTACGAATATCTTTTTACTAAGTATGGCTACGATCATGTTTGTTTACTGGGCACTCATGTAACCTATCAGGGTAAGTCCATCATTCGCGAGTTGGGTAAAGTATTTGGTTTGCCTAAAGAAGAAATTGATATTCTGGTAGAGGGAAGGAAAAAAGAAATTGAACGCGACCACATTGCAAAAAAAATAATTGGCTATGCCAACTACATTGTAAGTAAAGAACTACCCGCCAATATCTCCATACATGCTGGCGGAGTGCTCATTACAGAGAAATCCATTTACGCCTACACCGCCACTGAACTGCCGCCCAAAGGATTACCAGTCTCTCAATTTGAAATGCATGCTGCCGAAGATTTTGGTATTTATAAATTTGATATTCTCAGCCAGCGTGGACTTGGTCATATAAAAGAAACGGTTAAGCATGTAAAACGGAATAAAGGAATTGATATTGATGTGCATCAATTCAAAAAATTTAAACAAGATGAAAAAATTAAAGATCTCATGCGCAACAGCAAAGCCATGGGATGTTTTTATGTGGAGTCGCCCGCCATGCGCATGCTGTTACAAAAATTACGATGTGATGATTATCTAACGTTAGTAGCCGCCAGTTCTATTATTCGTCCTGGCGTAGCCAGCTCCGGTATGATGAAAGCGTACATCGAACGATTTCACATGACTCAAAATGGAATTAAATACGAATCCATTCATCCGATTATGGATAAACTGATGGCAGATACTTATGGGGTGATGGTGTATCAGGAGGATGTGATTAAAATAGCACATCACTTTGGTGGGCTCACCTTAACAGAAGCCGATGTTCTTCGCAGGGGTATGTCGGGAAAATACCGATCACGTGCAGAGTTTCAGAAGGTGCGTGATAAATTTTTTGAAAATTGTAAGGAAAAAGAATACCCTCAACCAATAACCGATCGGGTTTGGTTTGAGATCGAAAGCTTTGCCGGCTACTCTTTTGCCAAAGGTCACTCAGCCAGCTACGCAGTGGAGAGCTATCAGAGCTTATTTTTAAAAGCACACTATCCATTGGAGTTTATGGTGGGTGTGATTAACAACTTCGGGGGATTTTATCGAACTGAATTTTATTTTCACGAAGCGCGTATGAGCGGTGCCAACATTAAAGCTCCCTGCGTAAACCATAGTGAACACCTCACAACTATTTATGATGACACTATTTACATTGGTTTCATTCATCTCAAAAGTCTGGAAACTAAAATAGCACAACTCATTCCACTTGAGCGACAAAAAAATGGTACGTATAAAAGTTTAGATAATTTTTTAAGACGCATTCCAAACATTGGGTTAGAGCAACTTCGCATCCTTATCCGGCTAGGTTCTTTTCGCTTCACTGGAAGAACCAAACAACAACTTTTATGGGAGTCGATGCTATTTTTAAGTAAAGCAAGAGCCAAACCCAGCACTACCGTGGAATTATTTGATACGGAGCCCAAAGAATTTCCGCTACCGGAATTAAAAAGAAATGTATTAGAAGATGCCTTTGATGAAATTGAACTACTCGGCTTTCCACTTTGCAATCCATTTGATCTTTTGGCTACTACCGATTTTGGCGATGTAACAGCGAAAAATCTTTCTGAAAAGAAAGGTGAACAAGTTCATATTGTTGGCTACATCGTTACCACCAAAGATGCTTCCACCATGAAAACGAAAGAGCATATGGCTTTTGGTACTTTCTACGATGTGCAGGGCGAAGTCTTTGACACCGTACATTTTCCAAACTCGGCTCGTAAGTTTCCATTTCGCGGCCGCGGCTTTTATCGACTCAAAGGAAAAGTAATTGAAGACTTTGGCGTGTATTCTATTGACGTACATTGGATGGATAAACTACCGATGGTTAGTAAGCGGGCAGATGATGCTTTCGCAGAAGTAGTAACGCCTTCGCACACACAAGTCACTTAACTTAACCCTCGGTGTGCGTCCTCACAGACCGAAACATCGAATAAAATAACGGATGGTCTGTGTGGACACAGACCATGGGGCAGGGCAAAAAAATCTCTTCTACAAACTATCACTATTTGATTTTGCTATCTGCTAAACTAAATTCTACTTTCGCTTTTCAAATTAGATTCTATCAGCCAGTCGATCGACTTTGCACCAATACTATGGACTATCGACTAAATACTATGTACTAACCTATGCGTCAGCAATTACTAAGCGAAGGAGCCAGTGAACTCAGCTACGAAATCCGTGAGATCGTAAAGAAGGCTGAGCAAATAAAAAATCTTGGCAACGAAATCTATTGGGAAAATATTGGCGACCCCATTCAAAAAAATCATCAACTGCCGGAATGGATCAAACAAATCATTGCCGCCTTAGTGATGCAAAACGATACGTATAGTTATTGTCCAAGCAAAGGAATTTTAGACACCCGAAAATTTCTGGCAGAGCAAACTAATCAACTAAAAGGAGCTCAAATCACACCTGACGATATTTGTTTTTTCAATGGCCTTGGTGATGCTATTGCAAAAGTCTATCAATACATAACGCTTACTTCAAGGGTCATTGGGCCATCACCGGCTTATTCCACACACTCAAGTGCGGAGGCTGCTCATGCTGGTAACGAACCCCTTACTTATAAACTCGATCCAAATAACAAGTGGTATCCTGATCTTGATGATCTTTATAATAAGGTAAAATACAATCCTAACGTAGTAGGCATTCTGATTATCAACCCGGATAACCCTACCGGCATGGTCTATCCTTATGAAACACTAAAGCGCATTGTTGAAATCGCGAAAGAGTTTAAACTCTTTTTGATCTGTGATGAAATCTATATCAACATAACCTACAATGGAGTTCGGGCTTATTCCTTAGCCGAAGTGATTGATGATGTGCCAGGTATTTCCATGAAAGGAATTTCCAAAGAAGTTCCCTGGCCGGGTGCCCGTTGTGGTTGGATGGAATACTACAACCGGGATAAGGATCCAGATTTCAATAGATTCTGTCAGGCATTGGATAATGCAAAAATGATTGAGGTTTGTTCAACCAAGCTTCCTCAATTGGCAATTCCAAAAATTTTAGGCGACCCTCGCTTTAAAACTTATCGTGAAGAAACCAATCGAAACATTGGAAAGCGAAGTAAAATGATTGCCGATATTTTAGGCACAGTGCCTGAACTAACCTTCAACGAAACGTTTGGTGCATTTTATAATACAATCATCTTTCGCGAAGGAACATTAAAGCCCAGACAGAAAATGAACATTGCCGATTCTCGTATCAGAACCATGGTAGAACAATGGGTAGATCAAGACATTCCCTATGATAAAAGGTTTGTATATTATCTTTTAGGTGCCAAAGGAATTTGTGTGGTACCTATCTCCTCTTTCTGTTCAGAGTTACAGGGGTTCCGTGTAACTTTACTGGAAGAAAACGAAGAGCCTTTAGTGAACACATTCACATCCATTCGTGATGGAATTGTTGAGTACCTCGCTTCATAACTCTTACCTAACATTCGTTAAATGAGACACTTAAAAAACTTTTCCGTTGTTTTCGTTGAATGTCATTACAAAATTGTCCAAACTTGTATCAGCACAGAGATTATTAAGTGAAATGAATCAAACGAATCAAGATATAAACAACAGGAACCTGATCAATTCGATCAGTGGGCTTGTGCTTAGTGTCATTATTCTCCGAAAACCGGGGCTGTGACGATATTGTTAAAACGAATTGTCAACCGCCCCAAGAAATTGGGGCGGTTTTATTTTATAGTAACTACTGCAAACTAACGATTGTTCTAAATTTTATATGTATTACAACGAAAACACAATACTTTTTCTTGATGGAAAGTTTGTAAAGGCAAAAGATGCTACCACCGATTTATTTAGCCAAACCATGCATTATGGGTATGGAACGTTTGAAGGCATCCGTGCTTATCAAACTGTTAATGGTGTAAAAATATTTAAGGCCTACGAGCACTTCGAAAGGCTGAAAAGAAGCTGCGAGCTGGTTGATATTCCATTTCAGTATGATGTTGAAGAACTTACTCAGATTTCCTACCAGGTTTTAAAAAGAAATAACCTGAAGGATGCTTATATAAGACCCTTGGTTTATTGTGGACCGAACATGTCTTTATCGGCACCTAAAAGTGTGTCGTTGATGATTGCTGCATGGGAATGGGAAAGTTATTTTGACAACCCCGCCTTGCGTGTTTGTGTTTCTTCTATTCAGCGCCCAAATCCAAAATCTCTAAAAGTAGAGGCCAAAGTTTGCGGTCACTACATAAATTCTATCATGGCAACTAATGAAGCTAAGCATCGTGGATTCGATGAAGCATTGATGCTTGACATGAATGGTTTTGTAGCAGAAGGACCAGGCGCCAATTTCTTTTTTGAGAAAGATGGAGTTCTATATACTCCTCCTCTTGGAAATATCTTGCCTGGTATCACGCGCCAAACGGTTTTAGAAATTTGCAAGGAGATGGACATGCCTGTTGAAGAAAAATATTTTACGCCTGAAGAATTATTTGAAGCAGACAGCGCTTTTTTCTGTGGCACCGCTGCTGAAATAGTTAGCATTGAATCGGTAGAAGGTCAACCAATGAGCAAACCTTGGAAAACTTCTATGGGTGCTGTGGTACAAGAGGCGTATAAATGTATTGTATTAGATAAGAGTTACTCGTATGTAATAGTATAAAATTGCTGCAGGCTTCAAGCTACAGGCAGAATAGCCTGTGGCTTTCAGCTTGTGGCTTGTAGCCAGAAACAAAATGGAACTAAATAGATACAGCAAGACTATAACCCAAGATCCAACGCTACCTGCATCACAGGCAATGTTATATGCAATTGGATTGACGGAACAAGACTTAGCGAAAGCACAAGTTGGTGTAGCCAGCACGGGCTATGATGGTAATCCGTGCAACATGCATTT
>JBBSBG010000165.1:0-6982 GCA_038251495.1 Cytophagales bacterium | reverse complement strand
TGCCTTTCCATTTTTATTTGTAATCAAGGCTATAATTTCATTGCCAGCTTTAGTCCACCGCGGCATGGAAATAAAGTCGTTGGTAGGATTTTCAAAAGCTTGCTGAACAGCACCAGTTTCATAATCTATAATAATTAATCTGGTCTGATAATCTGTGCCGGTTTCGACTGTGGCTACTTTAATACCATCGGGTGATAAAGCAGCGGCCGCATAACGCGAATGGTGCGAAATTACTTTTCGATGTTTCGTTTTTAGGTCATAGCCCACCAATACAGAATATGTTTTTACACGCCATCTGGGGTCATAACGATATTCGTTCCAGACAATGCGGTTGGCTGCCACCGACAGCATGCCTGTTACATTTATAATCCCGGGAGTGATCACTCGTTTTTCCTTTCCTTTCGAAAGAATCACAAACTCTTCAATGTCTCCGATTCCGGATTTTAACGCAAGTACCGAATCAGTTCCTATTTCAAATGGATACTCGTAGTCAGTATAAGCCTTAGACTTTCTGCTGTTAACAACATCAAATGGTGTTAGTGTGGTATTTGCTAATTCTTCCGCCCATTGCTTCTGCTGTTCGGCAGCCATCTCATCATATAGTTCGCTTACATACAATCCTGCCTCCTTCTTTATGGATCTTGAAAAAGTATAGGGAAGAAACGGAACACTCCAGGCTCTGCGGGTAATATTTTCCCACGTATCGGCATTTCCGGTTTTCTTTCTCAAGTAAGAAACCATATTATACCCCAGCACATAGTGATTGGGTATGTTATGTTTGTACGATCTTAAATATTGTTTATCGTAATCGAAAACTCTGCCCTCTTGCAGGTTGGTTCGATGAAGAAGATTAAAATTAGGGATTCGTCCTCTTCCACCAGAAGTAAATGCTGTTTCTGTTGCAACTGCATCACCCTCCCAAAACCATTGTGGCACGGCTGCATACGCCATGGCTGCAAACGTGTTGGCTCCAAATAAATAATAGAGTGCTCTGTTAAAGCCACGCTTGGCATGTTGAAATTGAACGATGTGTCGATATTCATGCGTGGCCAATAGATTGAGCCAATCGAGATTGCCCATAAAGTTGTAATTCTGTGAGGGCATCCCAAAAAATTCTGATCTTCTCGGGGCAATGGAAACAAATCCATTACTAACTGAAGATTGATTTTGAAGTATAATAGAAATCTTTCGGGGTTCCACTCCCATTGACTGAGCTTCTGGGGTGCGGATGTGTTCCATAGTATTGGCCATCCGCTGCGCCTGCTCTTCATATCCTTTCGGGAAAAGTATTTTGAAGTTGGGCGAATTGATCTGCTGCCATTTTAAAGCCGGGTTGTTTTCTAAAACAACTGCGCTTTGACAAAATCCGGAAGTTACTGTTACAAAAATGGCTACAGCTACAAAAAACAAACGAGGCATACCTACAACCTTATTTAAGCCTGTAAGCTACATTAGGGGTGGTTAATTTGCTATTGAATTAATCGTTAAGTCCCGAATAAATCAATTCTCACTCAGTTCATCAAGACTCTTAAACTTTCGGCCTAAACTGGTAGCTGCACCCACGTTAAAAAAGCCCTGCACTTTAGAACCAGTCGCATTCGAATTCACAATATTAGTATCCACATTAGCGAGTGGTGTTGCAAACAATTCTCCAAACCCACCGGGCCTGTTGGTTTGAATAACCACTTGATTCAAAAAGTTAAATCCGGCCTCAGTTATTGACTGAATGACAACATTAACTGAATCCCCAACCACATAAGGTGATAATGGCTGCTCGTCTTTATCCTCATCAAAGGAATTGATGGCCCTTCGAATAGGAGCAATAAAAGGCACTCCACTAAAATTTCCACCTTTCGAGAACCCGGCATCGTAAGCTGTAATAATTTCACTTGGCTTTAATTGCTGTATTCCGTTTTTATAAAACTTTATCCAATAGGCGTCATCGGGTTCAACGGGGTCTGTTGCCCAAAACTCTGCCTGGTATTGATCGTCAGCAAATTGGCCACCGGGTACCAGAAAAAACGTAATACTATCAACAGCCGGGGCACGCCCCATGCGGGCTTCGGAAACAAAAATTTCAGAGCCCACCTGCACCGATAAATTATAGCTTAAACCAACCTCACCAAATCTCTCATTAACTAGAGGAGTCCACACATAAACACCGGCTTCCGTTTCAGAAAATGAATACACTTTTCCATTTGTATCAGTAACACTAATCACCGCACCACTAACTCCTGTTGGCAACACATTTTCAAAATAAGGTTGCGATCGGGTAATTTTTATTTTCTGATCTCCGACTGCATCATTGAGCCATGCATCAATAACGAGTACCGGCTCGGCCTTCTCTAATGCCGGGTTAATGACCTCATCACATGAATAAAAGATACATGAACCCGTTAGAATAGTTACTATATATAGTGAGATGCGTTTCATAAAAATCAAAATTTAAAATTATAAGAGACCGAAGGTACCACGGTACCAATAATTGAAAGCTGACGTGCCTCGCTATTGATTGGGCTACCCTGCGTTACGCGATCCTTCCCTTGGGTAAAATAAATTGAGAATGGGTTTCTACGCCCATAAAGATTATAAACACCAAATACCCAATAGTCACTGTTCTTTCGTGCATTGCCATTTCGCTTTACTGTTCTACCTTCTAAGCGAAAGGAGACATCTAACCGATGATAAGCAGGTAAACGCACATTGTTACGGCTTTCAAGCGCGTTGTATGGAATAAGAATATCCTGAACTACATACCTTGATGTAGGAAATGTTGACGGGGTGCCACTAACAAAAGTAAAATTTGCTGAAGCTGACCAGCGCTTATTGAGATCATAAAAACCACTAAGTTTTAAATTATGAGTTTGATCGAATCGTGCAGCATACCACTCACCACGATTAATGCCATCTACTTTAAGTTCGGTGCGGGCAATTGTATAGGCCGCCCAACCTGTAAACCGGCCAACCTTCTTTTGCAAATAAAACTCAACGCCATAGGCTCTGCCGTTTCCGACCAGCAGATCACCTTCCAAAAATTCATTAATTAATAAGTCGGCACCATCTATGTAGTCGATTTGGTTTTGAGTATTCCGATAGTAGGCTTCAACCGAAAACTCAAACATTTTTTCCTTACCAAAATCACGGAAGTAGCCTAAAACCCATTGATCTCCTAATTCAGGTTTAATGTTGTTACTTGTGGGCGTCCAGACATCCAAAGGATTGGATGCTGTTGTATTAGAAATCAAGTGCAGGTATTGCGCCATGCGCGTGTAGCTTGCTTTTATCGAACTCAGATCATTTAATTCAGCTTTGAAGGAAAAACGAGGCTCAAAGTTTTGATAAGTAGACGTTGTTTCTCCGTTGGCAAATGTCTTTTCATCTACAACTGATCTCCTTCGGCCTGGTATGGTGTCGTTATAGGTGTATTGCTTGCCGGGGCCAAACCCATTAAAACGAGAATAGCGCAAGCCATACTCTACCGATATTTTAGACGATAACTGTTGCGTGTTTCCAACATAGGCAGACGATTCTAAATTGTATTTCTCAGGTAAGCTGATGTCAATCCTGTTTCCGTTGGAAGTTCCAAACGCATTGGCTGGTTGAAATGAGTAATAATTTGCTTCTACACCAAAAGAGAATTCATTCTTCGTATTTAAAAAATAGCTAAAGGAAGGTTTGAACGTGAGGTTTCTAATTGAAGATTTCCAACGAAAGTTATCGCGTTCATTGTCTCCAAACTGAAGTGAATAATCGTATTGACTGAAGATGCCCGAAAAGTTAGCAAACAGGCGATCGTTAAAAATTTTATTCCAACGTATGGTGCCCGTGTTGTTTCCCCACGAAAATCCCTGATTGCCATCGAAGAAAAACTTATCGCGGCCGGTATACCCAGAAACAAAAATTCGATTGCGTTTATTAATGTTATAGTTAGCCTTTCCCGTAAGGTCATAGAAATTCAATGCCCCACCATCTTTCAGCAAATCGACAAAGGGCCGTGCCAAAATATCGGCATACGACCGCCTGCCAGCTACTATGAAAGAGCCATCACCTTTAAATAAAGGACCTTCCACCGCACCTCGGCTAAAGATGGTTCCAACACCGCCATTTACTTCATACGTTTTATTGTTTCCTTCCTTCATGCGTACATCTAAGAGCGATGAAAGGCGACCCCCAAAGCGAGCTGGAATAGCACCTTTGTAAAGTTTAATGTCTTTTACCGCATCAGGATTAAATACCGAAAAGAAACCGAGCAAGTGCGATGAATTATAAACTGTTGCCTCATCTAACAAAATCAGATTTTGCCCCACACTACCGCCACGCACATTAAACCCCGAAGCGCCTTCGCCAACAGTGGATACACCAGGCAATTGAATCAAACTTTTAATTACATCGGCTTCGCCAAGAAAAGCAGGAATCCGAATAATGGTTTTAACATCTAAGCGATTGGTACTCATCTCCTGAGCTTTAACCCCTTGCTCGTCTTTAGTTGAACTGACTACTACCTCCTCTAATTGCATTCCCTCTCCTTGCAACTCAATATCAATGCGCGTATTCTCTGATAAAGTTAACGTCTTTACCTGTGAAGCAAATCCGATATAGCTATAGCTCACATCATAAGTTCCCCCGTCAACAGTTACCGAATAAAATCCATACACATTGGTGGTTGCTCCGGTTGTTAATGATTTAATATAAATTGTAGCCCCGATCAAGACCTCGCCATTGGCCGCATCTTTAATATACCCGCTAATAGTATGCTTTGGTTGAGCGAAAGCTGAAACATAAGCGAGAAAGAAAAGGAGATAAAGAATTTTAGTACGCATAGATTGTAAAACAGGAAATACGGAAAAATGAGTAAATAGTTACCTTTACGAAACATATTTCTTCCCAGCCACTATAAAAGGTTTAATTGGCAAAAATGTTTAGAAGAATAAAAGAATTGTATCGCAAATATAAGGCCTACGTGCGGGTAGACTTGATTATGTATGGTGTTATGATTTTATTAATTATTTTATATTTCATTTATACGGTGACAACCAACTAAGCAGCGCTCCCTATACCAGAATCTCTTTTACATCGTCTTTAATTTTCTCAGCCAGTTCATCCATAGGCAAATCGTTAATGTCGGTGCCAAAAGGATCTTCAATTTCTTCAGCTATAAGTTCAACGCTTAGCAGTACAAAGGTTATTAACGTTACTATTGGTATTGTAAGATAACCTGAGGTGCTTACAAAACCGGCTGGCAACGTGACCACGTAAATAAAAATAAACTGTTTTATGTACATGCTATAGTTATAAGGAATAGGTGTATTCTTAATCCGTTCGCAAGCACCTAAAATATCCATAAACTCTTTCAACTCTTTATCCAAAATAAAAAGTTGATCACCTGAAACTTTATTTTGTTTATATAAAGAATTTATCCGGTGATACATCATGGAAGACAACTTGTTGGGAATATGCTTGAAGGTTTTTAATTCGTTTATGAATTGACTGTGCACCGCTTCCAGCTCGGCAAATTTCACACCCCTTCTCAAATGCTCTTTTACAGCAAACACAAAATTCGGAATCATAATTGAAAACCATTTTCTAGTTTCAACATCCTCTTTATCTAGAAAGGCATCTATTTTAATAGCCAACGTTCGTGTGTTATTAACCATGCTACCCCATAGTTTGCGGCCTTCCCACCACCGATCGTAAGCCGAATTGGTGCGAAACACAAGAAACAAACCCAGCACAATACCTAGCAACGAGTGCATAGTTATAGTGGTATGAAAGTCATTTTCATGGAAACGAAGCACATCTAATAATAAATAGCAAACTCCTGCAGTAAAGAATGTTACAATAATAAGAGCCGGAGTTAGCGTACGCATCACTCCGCGGCTATACCCCTGGAATATTAATGAAAACCAGACTTTGGGATTATAATTGACCATGGGGCTTTGAAAATAACCCCAAATATAAGCCTAATAAAAAAATATCTTAAAACAGTAACCCGGCAAAAGAATTCCCGTTACATTTATCAAAATAATATCATTTTAATATCACTCTTATGAAAACTGAAAAATTGTATTCACCGATGTCAGGCTATCTTATGATTGGGATAGTTCTTATTTTATTAGCAGCTGGTATTGCCGGGCCATTGATAGCTCGCATGTTTTTTCTGTTCTTCCTTTTGGGGATTGGCATTTTCCTGATGTTCGGATTTTTCTTTATCAATCCAAATGACTCCATGGTGCTGGTTTTGTTTGGTGAGTATAAAGGAACCGTGAAAGAGAACGGATTTTATTGGGTCAATCCGTTTTTCAGCAAAAAGAATATTTCACTGAGAGCCAGAAATTTTGATAGCGAAAAAATAAAAGTAAATGACAAAGTGGGTAACCCGATTCAGATTGGAGTAATACTTGTATGGCAGGTGCGCGACACCTTTAAAGCTGCTTTTGAAGTTGACAACTACGAAAACTTTGTACGCATACAAAGCGATTCGGCCGTACGCAAATTAGCAGGTACTTATCCGTACGATAATTTTGATACGGATCATGAAATTACGTTGCGATCGGGCCAGGATGAAGTAAACCATGCATTGGAAGAAAATCTAAAAGGTAGATTGGACATGGCTGGCATTCATGTGATTGAGGCTCGTATTGGATACCTGGCATACGCTTCGGAAATTGCCAGTGCAATGCTACGAAGGCAACAAGCAACAGCGGTTGTAGCAGCACGCTTTAAAATCGTTGAGGGTGCCGTAAGTATGGTAAAAATGGCTATTGATCATCTTGCTAAAGAAGGCGTGATTGAATTAGATGACGAACGAAAAGCAGCTATGGTAAGTAACTTAATGGTTGTGCTTTGTGGCGATAAAGACGTGAGTCCTGTTGTAAACACTGGTACATTAAATCAATAACATGGCGCAAAAAAAACCTTTCGTTCTTCGGCTTGATCCAGAGATTCTAAAGGCTGTTGAAAAGTGGGCGGCTGATGAGTTTCG
>JBBSBG010000164.1:0-7016 GCA_038251495.1 Cytophagales bacterium | reverse complement strand
GTAGCGCACGGCAATAGTAATTTCAGGCACGTCAATAGCAGGTAAAAGCGAAACAGGCAATTGAAAAAAGACAAGCAAACTAATGGCCAGCGCGGCAATCAAAATTACCGAAACGGCAATAGGGCGCAGGAGCAGGTAGCGAAGCATGCTTGTTTAATAAATCGCTAAACTGACTATAACTATGTAAACCTGATCAAATGATTATAGAGCAAAAATCTCAACCTATCTTCTAACTTTTGATCAATAAAAGATTTAGAAACATCAAAATCTTTATGAAGAGATTCAACTATTTCGTTAATAGTTTTCGGTTGCTGCAATATTTCGAATATTATAATGCTAAGCGGATCTAAAGCGAACTCTTTAATTTTACCAGAATTTGGATAAGTCAAAATAGCAATCTTAAAATATCCCGCTTGTATTTCTAAATTCTTCACTGGATCGGTATATTGATTATTAAATTCATTGACCTCAACCCAATTCCATTCTGCTTCAATGAATTGATCGTGATAAGAAATACATAAAATATTATCTATTTTTTTCCAGTCTTTTTTTAGGATATTAAAAGTCTCTTTTTCATAGATCGAAATTTCCTCAAAAAAGCGTCTTTCCATTTTACTACAGAATTCTGTCTTTGCTTTTTCAAAGCAAAAAACATCATTTAAAACATCCTTGTGGCTATTATTTGAATTTATAACTTCCGAAACGAACTTATTAAAATAATTTTGATTTGTCAGTAAATCATTCTCATACCCAAGTTTGCTTAGAATCAATTTGGTCCTATTGTAAGTGTTATCAAATGAATATGAGATATCTTTTAAGCTATAATGTTTTGAATTCAAAGTACGAGAAGTTTGCAAACACTTTTCGTAGTAATCTGGATATTCCAACCTGAGTTGCTGTGCCAATTGCTCACAAACAATAAAGTTTTTCTTAGATGACATCAAATGGACATATGTGGTCTTTTGAGGTATGCCATAGAAATCCTGCAAATTCAGATCAAACTCCTCAGTAGCGCTTTGATCGCACAGATATCTTACTTCAATTCCTTGGGATTTAGCCAATGCATAGAAGCAACCTTGCTCCAAGAAGGTACTTAAATGGTTCATGTCACAATCTTTGAGACTGCCAATATTTTGATTCAAGAATTGGATAACGATACCATATAGTTTTTTGAAGAAGGCGGTATTAGTTCCTCCAATAACGCCTGCATTACTTCCATTCGGTAAAGTTTTGCTGTCAATTCCCTGAGGTAGAGTGTTGCATCTTTTAAGAATTTCGTTCAATGCGTAACTATAACAGTATAAATTGATATCCTCATTTTGAGCAATAAGAGGAACATATTCTATTTCTTCTGTTATCTGTTTATATATAAAAACATCTCCATCTATGTGCAAAAATGGTTCATCTTGTTGCGCATATACTTGCAGTTTTCTTAGTGTCCAAATGGTGTCTTGTACCGGATTGGAATCAAAATTGAAACTTGCTTCTTTGTATGGTAATTGAAGATTACTGATTAGAAGCTCATACCCAGAAGAATCACTGACGAGTTCAATGGTTGGATAGAATTTTACTATTGAGAGGTAACTGAGAGTCCAACTCATAAGATGGTATTTTAGATCTATAAAACCTCCATTGGGTGGTTGCTTTGGACTTTGCCAGAATGACTGAATTATTTTCATTTTTTTTTGTTCGGTGCAATTTTATTGCACTACCTAAGGTTAAATTTGATTCAATGTTTAAAATTAAACAGAAACATAAATAAAAAAATTATGAATTTGGAAAGAAAGAAAATGGCAAGGAGTGCAATCCTTGCCAGCGCTATTCTCGGAGGCGTTATCTCATTTGTCCAGCCTTACGATGCGAAAGCGTTTGTCAATTACAAAAAGGCAAAAGCAACAGGATGTTACAACACTCAAGGACAGCTTACTGGTTACGGTAGTACCTGCGAATTTGGTGGAGCTACCTGTACTACAAATCCTTGTTAATTAACTTAAAATTATTTTAAATGAAGACTAATTTAAAGCCAACTACTAAGTCATTGATTATAGCTTCTGCTATTTGCGGTAGTTTAAGTCTGTTTGTAAATCCATACGAAGCCAATGCTCAAAGCAATTACAAGAAAGTTAAGCTAACTAGCTGTGAGAGAAATGGACAGGTTTATGCTTTTTCAAATGATTGTATAACTGGAGCAGGGGCATGCGAAGATAGAAGTTGCCCTTCTTGATTATTCTAAAAGCCTAGGAGAATTCCTAGGCTTTACTATAAAGTTCACAGCAATGAGAAATATTTTTCTTGGCGTCTTTTTATGTTTGTTTTTCGAATCCTGCATCTCTGAAAGAAATGACACAATTAGTGATTCAGTTATTGTCATCAACCCATTTTTAAAAGAAGATTTTGAACCCGTCATAGAAATTAAGAAAATAGTTAAATTAGAATCTAAACCCGACTTACCATTAGTGAGCCCGTTCTGGACAATCGAGTTTGTAAATGATAAATTTTATATAGCGGATGCCTTTCGGGGGTATTTTTATATTTTTAATAACGATGGAAAGTTTTTAGAACGGGTAGGAAAACTCGGCTCAGGACCGGGCGAGTTTACCACAATATTTGATTTGGACTTTGATCCTTTTGATTCGGTCTTTGTTGTTTTTGCGCACAACGACAGGAAAGTCTTAAGGTATAATCTTGATGGAAAATTTGTAAATGAATTTTATATAGACTTCTTCGCAAAAGAGTTGATTCCTCTTGAGAATGGATTTATCTTTTATGTTGATTTTAATTCAAGTGAGATTAATGATGAAAAAAATATTTTGCTCACAAATACCAATGGGAAAATAGATCATTCATATCTCAAATATATAGAAACAGATCGCCCTTCTATTGAGTTCAGTGGCTTTCTGAGTAAGAACAATCTAGGAGCATTGTATGCAACATCGCTTGAAGATACCATCTATCAAATTACAGAGAATGCTCTTTACCCAAGGTATGTTGTTGATTTTGGGAGTTATAGGGTGCCTGCCAAGGTGAAGAGTGATCCTGCATTAGATGGGTTAATCGACTATTCTATTTTAAATAGGCCTGGTTTTGAGACAGATAAATATTTAATACTTCCTTTTACTCATAAGCGTTATAAAAATAAACTTTTTTATAATAAAGAGTCAGGAAAATCTTCAATAGACAGAGAAATGGAGAATCCAATTTTTCAATTGTTTTCGGTGCCGTCAAGTTCAGGTAAACAAGGAAATTTTATTTCGGAAATTTCATTTGGCCAGTGGTTCTCGCTTGCTCAATCTAAAAAAGATATGATAGCAGTACTTTATCCCGAATTGTATGAAATGCTTAAGAACTTTACTGAAGAAGATAATTCCATTTTAGTTATATATTCTATATTCTAAGCTTTATTAATAATAGATATAGGCAATACAACCAAACTAACCACCACAGAAACCGCCAACCCGCCTATAGTACCAACTGCTAGTGCAAACCAAAATACTTCATTTTGGCCGCCTATTAAAAAAGGCGTAAGCCCCAGGCAAGTAGAGAGTATAGTAAGCATAATAGGTTTTACTTTTGCTGCGGTAACTTTTACTAAGTTTCTATTTGTTTTGTGCTTTAGGTTATTGAATGTACTTACTATAAGTATTGATGAGTTTACGGTTAGCCCGCCAAGCAGCACAAACGCTGCATAGCCACCCTGGTCAAAATAAAAATCGAACCACCCAAAGACAAGGAACAAACCGATAAAGGATAGTGGAATAACAAGGATGATATAAAACGGCATTTTTAGGCTTTCAAAAAGAACCGCACAAACTAAATAAATGGCTACCATCAACAACAGTAACAACCCATATTGCCGCTTTGCCTTTGCCCACGAGAACGACCAACTTATTTTTTTTGCAGTGTACCCTGCAGGCAGGTTGGGTTTAGTTTTTAAAAGCACTTCATCTAAATATTTATTACCAAACTCGTAACTGCCATAGTAATCAAAGCCAATTTGGCGAATGTACTGGCGGTCTTCTTTATGGATGGCATTTACCGTGCGTTCTTTACTAAGGGTGGCATTGTTCTTTAAGCTAAAGCTGATGTCGTGGCTTTTCAAACTACTTTGCAACACATCAAAAACCGAAAAATCAGTACCACCTTGAGGCTTGAGATGCACCGGCATATTTTTTTGATCTAGGGCGAGGTAGAGGGCAGGCGTTGCCGGGTTTGTTTTTTGTCTTACTAAATTTGCTGCTTGTGCGGCCGAAATGGAAATCGCACCAAGCTCATCTTGATTAAAGTTTAACACATATTGATCGGCTGGTTTTTCGTTCCAGCTAAATCGCTCGTTAGTATTTACTTTTTGTATCCGTCTGTGTTTTAAAAGTTCGTCAGCCAGCACGGTTGCCTGTTTCTCCAATTCGTTGTAATTATGGCCACGTATTTCTACTTTAAAGTTGGGTAGCGATTCGCCACTGCTGTTGCTAAAGCCGCGCCCAACGCCATAGATACTCCAATCCACACCACCCCAGTCCAGCGACCGTGCAATCAGTCGGCCTTTCAGTTGATAAGGCAACACTCCGTTTTCAGTTTGCTCATCGAAAAGAATTGTAATAGAACCTTGCTGGCCAGACGAGACTAAGGCAATAAATTTTTCAACTCCGGGAATGGTGGCCAAATAACTTTCCATACCACCAATCACCCTATTCATGTCGGCCAGCGTGTTGCCATGCGGGAGGGAGGCATTTATATAAAGTCGGGTTTTTTCAGGGTCGCGATAGCCGCTGCGCTCATACACATTGCGCACAAACAGGCGCAGCGAACCGCCAAGGAATTTATCGGTATATGGACGGATGTTTTCCTGATAAAGCTCACTACCTATCGTATTATTATACCAGGCTTGCCCTTCCCATTTTGCTGGCAACAAAAATACCGGAATGCCAAAAGCAAGTATCAACAAAACATAAATTGTATTTTTATACCGCGCTAAAAATTGAATTAAGCGAAAATATCTACTAAAAATTTGTGCGTTGATTCTAAGCGATTTGATTGAGTGATTTCGTTTTTTGTTAACAACATGGTCAAAGATAAGTTGGTAAACTGCAGGTATGTAAAATATAGCTACTAGAATTGAACACCCCAATGCAAGTGAAACAATGATTGCAAACTCAGAAAGATTTTGTTTTTCTTCATCTGGTAAAAAAAAGATCAGCAACAAAGCGATTATGGTAGTGGCCGTAGCTCCTATAATTGCTTTGAAAGTTCCGTTGTTTTCATTTCTATCAAGCTGATCTAACATAATAATGGCGTTGTCCACCATCATCCCAAATGAAATAGTGAGCCCGGCAATGGTGTATAAATGAATTGAAATTTTTAGCCAGTAAGCCATTAGTGCGGTAAGGCATAAGTTTATGATAATGCCTGAGGAAAGTATAATAAGGTGTCGCCAGTTGCGATAGCTTACCAGTACAAATAGAAAAAGTATGCCCACCGCGAGCGCTGCGCGCGTGTAGTTCTTGTTAATTTCTTTAGTAAGAAATTCTGTATCGTCATAGTCCAATTGCAACTGGTAGCCGACCGGAAGCTGTGCCGCAAGGATGGCTATTTTATTTTTGATGGTGGTAGCCAACGTGGTACGATTTACTTCTGCATCCGCATAAATGGCAAGGGCTACCGAGTTTTGGCCATTTATTCTGAAATAGTTTGTGGGCTCAGATTCTTCAAAGTAAACCTTGGCAAAATAGTGTAAGGGCAGCGAAACACTATCCGCCACAATAAGCAGGTTTTTTAATTGATCGATAGAATCGAATGAATTTTCAACTTTACTGAATATTTTTTGTCCGCTGGCTGTGGCTAATTTACCGGTGAATAGCGAATTAAAACGTTCCAAAATATTTTGTTCAATCAATGAAATTGGGAGATGGTGCTTATCTAATTTTAGTTGATCATACTCAATGGTCACTTGCAAGTCTTCAGCACCTGCAACCTCAACCTGTTTCACATTTCTTACTTGTGAAAGGGTTGGCACAAAAATATCAGTCACGATTTTCTTAATTTGAAAGGGAGCTATCCTAGCATTTATACGGTAAAGTAATAACACCTTTTTATTTTCGGATTCCCGCCCTCTTTGTTCTACAATGGGATAGCTTATGTTGCCGTTCAGTTTGGGATACAACTGCCTCATTGCCGAGGCAACTTCAAACTTCTTAAACTCAAGATTCGCTTCGTTGTTGAATGTGATTTCAACCAATCCATTGTTGTAGTTCGATATGGAATAGATTGCTTTTATATCGGTCAATTGCGAAAGAACATTTTCAATAGGGGCGGTAGCTTCCTGTTCTACAGTCTCGGGTGGGGCATCGGGCAAGGAGAAGGAAATCGTTAATTTCGGTAAACTGTAGTCCGGCTCTAGGTCAACCGCAAATTGAGGAATAAACATCACTCCCAATAGTGACAGAAATACAAAGACGACTACTGTTTTAAAAGGTGTCAAAACATCATTTTAGTGCAATACAATTTAAGCAAATATGGCATTTGTTCAAATTGTGACTTGAACAATGCATTAAGGGCATCTCTAAAAAATCCGCTTACCCTTTTCTTTCGGAGAAGGGGCAGGGGTTGAGGTAATGAGAGGCAAAGGTTTTAGAGATGCCCTTAACAGAAAAAGATGCTGCCAAGCGCAGTTACCTGGATGCCCTTAAATCTTTCTGGACAGCTTACTATGATTTGCGAAGACTAACACTCTTTGATTTTGCCAATCAGCGATTGTTGTATTTACCAGAGACTGTTTGATTTAGAAAAATACTTTTTGCTATTACAACGAAACCCAAAGCTTCCTCGGAATAAAATCATCTTTATTTAGTAAAACAGCTTTTGGTTTTATTCTTCCACTTGCTACCTCAATTACAAAGTCCAGAATTTCTTCGCCTTTTTCTTCAATGGTTTTTTCACCAGAAATAATTGCGCCACAATCAATATCAATAATATCAGGCATCTTCATTGCCAACTTTGTGTTTGTTGATAGTTTTATGACG
>JBBSBG010000163.1:0-7038 GCA_038251495.1 Cytophagales bacterium | reverse complement strand
CTACGCCTAAAATGGTACAATTGGTGGTTATTAATGGTAAGTACACACCCAATGCCTGATACAAATCAGGGCTAACTTTCTTTAAAACAATCTCAACCACCTGAACTAAAAAAGCGATCACCAATATGTAGGTCACCGTTTTTCGCCAGCGATCTTAAACATGTTGGGTACCATTAGCATTAAACCTTGTGAAGCGGTAAATGTGGTAGCCATAGCACCGCCAGTCAGCGCTCCATGAATAGCTCCTGCTGCGCCACCCTCGGATTGCATTTGAACGACATCCACTTTTTCACCGAATATATTTTTGCGCCCTTCTGATGACCAGGCATCTGCTTTTTCACCCATGTCCGAAGAGGGAGTAATAGGATAAATGGCTGCTACTTCGCTAAAAGCATAAGCAATATTGGCAACCGCTGAATTACCATCCGTATTTATATAGTTACGTTTTGTTTCCATGGGTTCTAAATTTTGTTCAGGAAAATTAGCCCATGATTTTTAATAGCCCGATGTCGAGGGTCATAGTCAATTATGATTTTAATCAGTTTCGTGTTTAACCTGATTCTTTAACTTTCGGAATCACAAAAAAAACAAAATGAAAAATATTATTACAATTTTATTGGCAGGAGCCACAGTACTAATAGTTAGTGTTGGGTTACTCTATGGCCTGATCTTATTCTTTCCTGCTTTGATCGAAGAATACTATAGCCCGGTATTTCGATCTAATTCGTTTAATACCGATTGGCTATTTTATGTTCACCCCTTTGTACTGAGTGCAGCCATATTCTGGTTTTGGAATCGATATAGAGAATTGATTACTGGTACCGGAATTACAAGGTCCCTGAAGGCTTCCTTCACTTATGGATTAATTGCAATGGCTCCTGTGCTGCTATTAACATTTAGCGCTATTGACATCTCTGTCTTGATGGTGCTAACATGGCTTGCCTATGGAATTTTTCAGGCGCTACTTGCATGTCTGGTGTTTGAATGGCGAGGGTAATTGTTACTGAATCTACAAGCCCTCGCGTAATTGTTAGGGCTTTTATTTCTTTAATCAATACACCATTATCGGTACTCTTCGGGACTTGAAATCGCAAAGCTAGATAAATAGGATTTCAAAATCCTTACATGTTCCCTACCCAAACTTCTTCCGCGAATGCAACACACTATCGTCAATGCGTTTTTTTATTTCAGATAGCGGTAGTTTGTGTTTTAATTTTGGCGGATCCATTTCAGGATCAATGTCGTCAAAGTAATTAATTGCCTTTAGGGGAATTAGTGGGTTGAAGTTGGGGTATTTGATTTTATAAAACTCAATCATTTCGCTCAACGAAAAATGTTCGAGCAAGAAATAAACATCTATAAAATCTTTGAGCCGCTTGCCCGAGTTGCTGATGGCATTCAACTTCATGGCGGCAATATCTTCTTTGCCCAAGTATGTGATACCTTCTTCGGTGAGTGGTGGTTTAACCAATGGATAAGCATGCCGGATGAAATCAACTTTAATCGAATTGATAAAACCGATAATCGTATTCTCAAAATCAAATTTTACATCGATGTTAAACCCTGAAGCTTGGATATAATCAATGAGTGTACTGTTTTGAAAGTTGTTTTCTGTGAACAAGTCAATATCTATGGAATTACGATGATTAAGTTGCAAGGCTAAGGAAGTGCCACCGACTAAGTAAAACTCTTTTAACTTGGGTAGTGCCTGCAACTGCTGAATAAGCCGAAAAGTTGCTGGCTTAATATTAAAGGGATCCTTATGCAGCATGCAGAAAATCGGACTTTAAAAAGAACCGTGAAAACCGTTTGCCTCGTTCGTCCAATTGCGCGCTCCAATCGATAGTATTCAGAATTTTTTCTTCACCATAGTAATTAAGAATCTCGCGCCATTGTTCAATGTTGCCAAGTTGCAAAACCCGCTCTATTACAATCTTATAAGAGCGATCGTAGTTAAAAGTTTCCAGATCAAATTCCCACAAAAAGTTGTCGGGAATGTTGGGCTTAGTCTTCATAAGCGGTGAATATTTGGTTTACTAAAATACAAAATTAGAGTCTGGCGACAAAGAAAAGTCCGGATGAGATTATGAAAGCTGGAAGCTAAATAAAAGACGATTTCAAATCCTTACTTTCTGTCTAAGGTTTTCAATAGAGGCGTCTGCTTTACGTTGTGCAACAAAAGCGGTCAAACACTTAAGTCATTATTGTTGTTGCCATTGCTAAATCCTGCTCACAAAAAAAGCCCTGACGGTTGGTCAGGGCTTTTAATTTGAAAAAAATGAGGTATATTAATTAGTAACGCGAACGTTAACTGCATTCAAACCTTTTTTTCCTTCCTTCAATTCAAATGTGATTGAATCGTTTTCGCGAACCTGGTCTACCAGACCTGAAACGTGCACGAAATACTCTTGACCTGTTGATGTTTCTTTTACAAAACCGAATCCTTTGGTTTCGTTAAAGAATTTTACTGTTCCTTCTTTCATTGTGATTTGTTAAAAATTTTAAGTGCCAAAGGTACAAATTAAACTTGGATAACCTAAAAAACCTTAGGCAGCCTTTTTTACACGCTCTAAAACGACTTCCTTTTGCTGCGCAATTCGAACGATTCGAAGTTTATCAAGCACAAGAATAACAACATAGGTAGGATCAAGCTCGTGCCAGCGAATTCCACCAAAGTTAGCCCGTGAGCCAAATTTATGATGATTATTGTGATAACTCTCGCCCATCATCAAGAAATCGACTGGAAGGAAATTTCTGGAAGTATCGCCCACAGGGAAATTTCTATAGCCATACTTATGTGCAAACCAATTAATGATAGCTCCATGGATAGGGCTCATCAGGAAATGGATTGGCAACAGCAACCACAACCACCAAAATGTGGCAAACTGCCAGTAGAAAGCAACATATAGAATACCCCAAAAAAGCCTTGATGGCCATGATCTTGCAAATTTGTCAAATGCTATCCAATCGGGTACACCTTCTGTGAAGCGCTTTTCAACGTTAATCTTTTTATTGGCGATATCGGAGTAAATCGTTTTTGTCTTCCACATCATTTTAAAAACGGTTTCATCGTAGGTGGGCGAATGTGGATCATTTTCTGTATCGGCAAACGCGTGATGCATACGATGCATAACTCCATAGCCGTACGGACTTAAATAATTTGAACCCTGGAAAATCCAGGTAAGAATGTACACCACTTTCTCAGTAAACGGACTCATGGTGAATGCCTTGTGCGCGGCATACCGATGCAGAAAAAATGTCTGGAAAAAGAGCGACAGGTACCAATGAGCAATAAAAAAAATCAAAATCGCAATCATTATTAGGTAGGTTAAGAATTAAAAAAGCTTAGAATTAGCCTTAAAAGGCCAGTTAACTGTAAGATCACTACAGCAAGGATTTGTGACAAATTCCGGGAATTATTTTTTATCCTGAAGGGTACCTGCGATGTCCGACTTAAGAAGTTGGACGAAATCGGCAACATTATCCAAATTACAGGCATTTTTGAAGCTTTCGAACAAATTAGACTTGTCTGGCAATTCTAAATTAATTTTGCTGCGTTTGTCTTCTAATTTCTTTCTTGCACGACTAAAAAGTTGGCGACAATGGTCAGCTTTTTTATCAAGTACTTTTTGAATGGATTCATAGTCGAAATCAAACACTTCCTTAAGGAGGTAAGCAGCCCGCTCTAGTGGCTCTAATTTAGCCTGAATGACCTTGAATGCTGTAGAAAGCTCCTTTTCAAAGTCAATATGAGCAAAATCAGATTCTTTGAAACGGGTCAGTATTTCAGAAAGTTGAATTGAATCCCAGTACTCCTCCTTCTTCTTTTTCAGGGTGTTTAGATGTTTCAAACAGTTATTTGTGACTGCCTTAATCAAATATGCTTTGGTGTTTTCAATTTTGGCCTGATCAATACTTAGCCACTTAACAAAAGTATCCTGAACGATATCTTCGGCATCGGCCTTGCAACGCAAAAGATTATAAGCAATCCTGTGCATCATAGGTTGGTAGATAATAATGGCTTGAGCTTGATTCACTTGCAGTTTTTAATCTAACAAAGTTACGGCTAAAAAGTTAAATCCTAATTAGAAAATCATTTGGATTTGCCACCACTAACGTGCGTAAGTTTATTTATCTACCTCCGCTAATTCAAGCCAGCGAAACGTTTTTGATTCAATCTGATTAGTCACTTCCTGTATTTGGGTTGCTAACTCTTGCAACTTCACATGATCGGTTATGCCGCTGTTCAATGTATTGGATAATTGATCCTTTTTACCTTCAAGACTTTGAATCTCCTTTTGCAAACCTTCAAACTCTTGCTTTTCCTTAAAGGATAGCTTGCGCTTATCTGCTTGAACAGCCTCTTTTATAACATCATGTTTTGGCTTTTCTTCAACAGCATTATCTTTTTCCTCAAGCCACGTGCGATAGTCCGAATAATTTCCATTAAATGGTCTGATAACACCCTCACCTTCAAAGATAAAAAGCTCTTCGACCAAATGATCCATAAAGTAACGATCGTGCGATACCAGTATGAGGCAGCCATTAAACTTCTCAAGAAAATCTTCTAACACATTGAGTGTATCAATATCAAAATCGTTTGTTGGCTCATCCAAAACCAAAAAATTTGGATTGCGAACAAGTACCTTCAGTAATTGAAGGCGCTTCTTTTCGCCACCACTTAACTTTTCAATGATGTTGTATTGCTTCTCAGATGTAAACAAAAATGTTTCTAAAAATTTTGAAGCTGAAAGTTGGGAGCCATCCGCAAGCGTGATGTATTCTGCAATCTCCTTCACTTCCTCTATAACCCGATGTGCCGGATTAAGGTCTTCAACTTCTTGGGTGAAGTAACCAATCTTGGTTGTTACTCCCGGAATTAATTCTCCTGAATCTGGTTTTGAAGCACCCGTAAGCAGATCCAGAAAAGTAGATTTTCCGACACCATTTTTTCCAACTATACCTATTCGATCTTTCTTCTTAAAAATGTAGGAGAAGTCAGCGACCATTTTAGCCGATCCATAGCTCTTTGAAACATGATGCAGCTCAAGAACCTTGCCTCCCTGCCTTGCTTCTTTTACATCCAATTCAAGCCGATCTCTTTTAAGATTAATAGAGGCTTTATCCTTCAAATCGTAATATGCATCAATCCGGTATTTAGCCTTTGTTCCTCTGGCTCGGGGTTGCTTGCGCATCCATTCAAGCTCCTTCTTCAATAGATTTCTTGCCTTAGAAACTTCGGTTTTCAGCATCTCCTCCCTATCCGACTTCTTTTCCAAAAAGTAAGCATAGTTGCCCTTATACCTATAAAGTTTACCCCGGTCAAGCTCTATAATCTCATTTGCAACGTTGTCTAAGAAGTACCGATCGTGGGTAACCATCAGTAATGTGATCTGTTGACCTGATAGGTATGACTCCAACCATTCAATCGCCTCAAGATCGAGGTGGTTAGTTGGCTCATCCATAATGATAAGATCCGGCTCGGCCAATAACATCTGAGCAAGGAAGACCCGCTTACGCTGACCACCCGACAATTCATCAAACTTCTGATCTAAATCTACGATCCCTAATTTACTGGTGATCATTTGAACCTTGGCATCATAATCCCAGGCATTATACTCCTCCATCAATTCGAGAACTTGTTGCATGCGATCGGCAGAAGTAGATGCATCGTGAATACAAGCTTCATATTGCTTTACAACGGAAGCAACTTTGTTATTCTTATCAAAAATAATTTCGGTTACAGACAGATGACCGGCAACATTTGGTTGTTGAGTTAGGTAGCCCAACTTTATACCCTCACGAATACTAACCACACCTTGATCAGCAGCAAGCTGACCTGTAAGAATTTTTAGCAAGGTCGATTTACCTGTGCCGTTCTCCCCCACCAAGGCCATCTTATCACCTTGCGAGATGCCTAAGGTAATGTCTTTAAAAAGCCAACGATCATTAAATGATTTAGCGAGTGATTCTGCAGACAGGTAATTCACGAAAATTGAAAATTAGTCTGCAAGTTAACACAAGCGTTTCAGCCCAAAGAATGGGTTGTTAAATTATAAGCTATTTTTCACGTGAAAGGCTAACAACCTATTCGCTACTTGCTTGCTTTGCATAGTAGCAAAAGAAGCAAACACCAAGTTGAAAAAATGCCGTTGCTGTGATGGTAAAAAGTAGTATCATAACTCCATCTTTTAATATTAAATATAAAGTTAATACACATAGCAATAATATCATAACAATCAGATAGTTATGATTATGTAAATAAGCTAACTAATTGATTATGAATTTGCTAAAAATTATTCTTCAAGAACATTCCAAAGCTCAAATGCAGCGAATAGTAACGTATGTTGGCGCTGATAAGAAAAAGTTTGCTGAATTAATATCACTGTTTCTTGCCGGCCCTTACCGAGTAACGCAGCGCACAGCCTGGCCATTAAGCTATTGTGCTGAGCAACATCCAGAATTAATAAAGCCACACCTAAAAAAGATCATAGACTTTTTAGGAAAGCCAGATGAGCATGATGCCGTTAGGCGAAATATTTTAAGAGTGTTTCAATTCATTCCTATTCCGAAATCCCTTCAAGGCAAAATGGTTGATCTTTGCTTCACTTTTTTATCAGATGGAAAACAACCCGTGGCCATTCGGGTATTTGCCATGACCGTGTTGGCGAACATCGCGAAAGAAAATCCCGAATTAAAAAATGAAATCATTCCACTAGTAGAAGATCAAATGCCTTTTGGAAGTGCCGGGTTTAGATCACGCGGCAGGAAAGTTCTTCAGGGTTTAAAAGGTTAATTTTTTTTAGATGTTTTTTGAACTTGTTTTACTTCTCGCTCTATCCTTACAAACCTTTATTTTAATGTTCTGTGAGGACATAGAACACGGGGCACTTGAGTATTTAAAAAGCTAATTTTGTAGCCGTCTATGAGCACTGCTACTCACACCTGCAAAAGTTGCCAAAACGTTTTTAGTGGAAACTTTTGCAATCAATGTGGTGAGAAGATTCTAACTGCGAAAGAGCGATCGTTTAAAACGAT
>JBBSBG010000162.1:0-7064 GCA_038251495.1 Cytophagales bacterium | reverse complement strand
ATTGGGGATTCATAAAGATGTTATCGATCGGTACTTTACAGGAACCGTTTCGCGCATTGGCGGATTGACGTTGGATGATATTGCACGCGAAGCGATTGTGAAACACCAACTTGCGTTTCCCAGAATTAATAACGGGTTGCCACGACTTGCAGTTGGTGGCATCTATCAGTGGAAACAACGTGGGGAAGTTCACTTGTTCAATCCGCAGACAATTCATTTGTTGCAACACTCTACTAAGACGAATGATTATTCACTTTTCAAAAAATATTCTACGCTTATCAACAACCAAAGTGAAAAGGCTATTACCCTTCGCAGCTTGTTGAAGTTTAAGAAGGGGAAATCTATTCCGTTAAGTGAAGTTGAATCAAAAGAAAATATTTTTAAACGCTTTGCTACCGGAGCAATGTCGTTTGGATCCATTTCTTTTGAAGCACACACAACATTGGCCATTGCTATGAATCGCATTGGTGGAAAAAGTAATTCGGGTGAAGGCGGTGAAGATGAAAGTCGCTTTATTAAAAAGGAAAATGGCGATTGGGAAAACTCAGCAATCAAGCAAGTTGCTTCGGGCAGATTTGGCGTAACAAGTTATTACCTGACCAACGCAAAGGAACTTCAAATTAAAATGGCGCAGGGAGCCAAGCCAGGCGAAGGCGGTCAGTTGCCTGGGTATAAAGTAGATGATTGGATTGGTCGTGTTCGCCACTCAACTCCGGGTGTGGGATTAATCTCTCCGCCACCACATCATGATATTTATTCAATTGAAGATTTGGCGCAATTGATTTTTGATTTGAAGAACTCAAATCGCGATGCTCGAATCAATGTTAAACTAGTTTCAGAAGCTGGTGTAGGAACCATTGCATCGGGTGTTGCTAAAGCGCATGCTGATGTGATTTTAATTTCTGGTCATGATGGTGGCACGGGTGCTTCTCCAATAAGTTCAATTCGTCATGCAGGATTGCCTTGGGAGTTAGGCTTAGCAGAAGCACATCAAACCTTAGTAAGAAATAAACTGCGCGGCCGTGTAGTGTTGCAAACGGACGGCCAAATTCGAACCGGTCGTGATTTAGCGATTGCTGCTTTGCTTGGCGCGGAAGAATGGGGCGTAGCAACTGCTGCATTAGTAACTACAGGTTGCATCATGATGCGCAAATGTCATTTGAATACATGCCCGGTTGGTGTGGCCACTCAGAATAAGGAATTGCGCGCACTGTTTACAGGAAAGCCTGAGTATGTTATAAATCTTTTTACTTTCCTCGCTGAAGAACTTCGTGAGGTAATGGCTGAACTTGGATTTAGAACAGTTAACGAAATGGTTGGTCAGGCCGATCGTCTCGAAGTTCGTGATTTAGGAGATCATTGGAAATATGCAAACCTTGATTTGGGTGCGCTGCTGGTTAAAGATCCAATTAGTTTAGACACCGCACTGTTCAAACAGGAAGAACAAGATCATGGCATCGCGGATGTACTTGATCGAAAACTAATTGAGTTGGCTCAACCCGCTCTAAAAGATGCAACATTAGTGGAGGGTGAATTTAAAATTACCAATCAAGATCGTGCGGTAGGTACGATGTTGTCGAATGAAATTTCCAAAGTTTATTCAGGCGTGGGTTTGCCAAATGATACTATTCAGATAAAATTTAATGGAACAGCCGGGCAAAGCTTTGGAGCGTTTGTAGCAAACGGGGTTACGTTTGAATTGGAAGGCGATGCCAATGATTATTTTGGTAAAGGACTTTCAGGGGGCAAGCTGATTTTATATCCGCCAGCAAAAGCAACCTTTAATCCTGCAAAGAATATTATTGTTGGCAACGTGGCATTTTTCGGAGCGACCTCTGGCGAGTCGTTTATTGGCGGCATGGCAGGCGAGCGATTTGCAGTCCGTAACTCGGGCGTGAAAGTAGTGGTAGAAGGTGTTGGCGATCATGGATGCGAATACATGACTGGCGGGACTGTGATTGTACTTGGTGATACAGGAAGAAATTTTGCGGCAGGCATGAGCGGTGGCGTTGCTTATGTATGGGATGTGAACAACACGTTTGTTAAAAACTGTAACATGGAGATGGTGATGCTTGACACGCTGGATGCCGATGATGAACAGTTGCTTAGAACTCAAATAGAAATGCATCAACAGTTTACCAATAGCAAAGTAGCTGCTCATGTGTTGAGTTATTGGTCAACGGCCTTTAAGCAGTTTATCAAAGTGATGCCAATTGATTACAAGGCTGTAATGGAGAAAAAGAAAACTGAAAAGAAGGCCGCAGCCTTAAAAGCAACTTTGGGCAACAACGAATTTAAAATTTCATCTAATTAAAAAAATTCCTTTGTTCCCTCTCTTTTGGAGAGGGGTTAGGGGTGAGGTAGTATGGGAAAACCAACAGGATTTTTAGAAGAGGACAGAGAACTTCCGAAGAAGCGCGATCCAAAAAAACGGACGAGTGATTATAACGAGGTTGATTCTGTTATCGATAATACAATAACTCAAAAGCAAGCTGCCCGATGCATGGATTGTGGTATTCCGTTTTGCCACAATGGTTGTCCGCTGGGCAATATCATTCCTGAATTTAACGATGCCGTGTATCAGGAGAACTGGAAGTTGGCTTATGAAATTCTTATCTCAACAAATAATTTTCCTGAGTTTACAGGTCGTATTTGCCCTGCGCCTTGCGAAACTTCGTGCGTGTTGGGAATAAACAAGCCCGCAGTAGCGATTGAGTACATTGAAAAATCCATTATTGAAAAAGCGTTTCAGGATGGCTATGTGAAACCCCGCAAGCCGTTAGTTCACACCAATAAAAAAATTGCTGTTGTAGGATCAGGACCAGCCGGGTTAGCAGCAGCAGCTCAATTAAACTATGCAGGACATTACGTTACCGTATTCGAGCGCGCTGATGAAATTGGTGGATTGCTACGCTATGGAATTCCTGATTTCAAATTAGATAAGCAAGTGCTCGACCGCAGAATTAATTTAATGATTGAGGAGGGCGTGAAGTTTCAGGCTAAAGTAAATGTAGGGGAGAATCTTTCTGTGGAAACATTGAAAGAAGATTTTGATGCGGTGCTGCTTAGCGGTGGTTCAACAGTGCCACGAGATTTGCCAATCCCCGGAAGGGATTTGAAGGGGGTTCATTATGCGATGGACTTTTTGACTCAACAAAACAGACGCGTTGGTGGAAAGAAAGTAAACACCGAAGAGATTTGGGCAACTGGAAAGAATGTAGTGGTTATAGGTGGCGGTGATACAGGTTCAGATTGCGTGGGTACATCAAACCGCCACGGAGCAAAGTCGGTAACACAAATCGAAATTTTATCGAAGCCGCCAAAAGGTAGAACGGAGACAATGCCTTGGCCTAGCTGGCCGATGATCTTGCGCACGTCAACCTCGCACGAAGAAGGCTGCGAGCGTCAATGGTCTATTGTAACCAAAGAGTTTATTGGTGACGAACAGGGAAATCTTAAAGCATTAAAAATTGCTGAAGTAGAATTAAAAAAATCAGAACCCGGCAAAGCTCCGGGCTTCACTGAAGTTGAAGGAAGTGAACAAATTATTCCATGTGAATTAGTACTATTGGCTATGGGCTTTTTATATCCACAACACACGGGCTTGCTCGATCAACTAGGCGTTGATTATGATGAGCGTGGCAATGTGAAGGCGACTCGTTATCATACTTCAGTGCCAACTATTTTTACAGCCGGTGACATGCGCAGAGGGCAATCATTAGTGGTGTGGGCAATTAGCGAGGGACGTGAGGCAGCAAAGGCAGTTGACGAATACCTGATGGGACAATCAGCCTTGGAATCAAAAGAGGAAGGGATTTTGAGTTTAGTATAAAAATAAATCTCACAATGCCATTTATCTGTCTGTTTCTTCTGGGAGCCGACACAAATGATATGATAGTTTGAACATAAATAAATAATAACCAAAAAGATCCAATGACTTGATTCGATTTTGATAGAAATCGTTTTTTAAACTAATTATCTCTTCCTGTGAGATAGAACTTATCTCATCCAGAGCGGCAATGTACTCTACACCATTAACCTCAGGCAAATACATTAGATTAGAATATTCCTGATTTCTTAAGTTTTGAAGAATCAATTCTGGGTTATTGACTTGCTTTAATCTTAACGCCTCTGCAAAACCTTCAAGCGTAATTAGTTTTGCAATTACAACTTGTTTTGGGACATGACGCTTATTAGATTCATCTAAATCACACGTATTGGAAATGATGATTGCATCATAGTATTGTTTAGAAAAATCGTGATTGTTATTGTCCCAAGAAGGAAATCTAATTTCTCGTATTAAATCTCCTTGAAGGAAATATGGATATTCAGATTCTGAGTAAAATTCAGTGTATAATTTTGAATCGGTGTTCCTTGAATAGAATTGATTTAATCCATCTCTCAATCTACCTTTCCTTTGTTCCGAAAGTTCTCTCGGGAAAAGTTGATCAATGTTATCTATATGAAAATCCATTTTACAATCTACCAGAAAGGCTAGGGCTTTTTCTTCCAGCTTTCTTTAGCGCGTAATCCAATGCAAATCCCGCATCACCGGATAGAGGATTTGATCCCTTGAACATGTTTTGAGCAGTTCTTATTACGTTGTCTTGACCAGAATCAATAGAAAATGGAAAAGTGTAATATCCCTTTGACGGATTTAAAAGAATAGAATTATTTGAAGTGATGGAATAATCTTTGCCAGCAGAGGAAAGAACGAAATAAGAGTAGGGGTCTGGAAAGGCGTACTTCTTTTTTAGAACCATTTCATTGACTTTTAAGGATGGATTTCCCTCAAGCTTATTCAAATCTACACCCAAATCATTAATTAATATCATTTGATAAGATTTTTAAAATACTCTGATGCTACTTTTATAAAGGCATTCCGTGCAGCATTATGCGCATCGTCTGCCAAATTTTCCCATTCGTCCTTAATATCAATCTTTGATGCTATGCAGTTAGATTCAAATATAAGTCTTTTGGTTTTTGCAGGTAAAACATTCAGTACAGTCTTAAGAGACAACTTTTTATTTGGCGCAATTGAATAATTACTTTGAAATAAATGTGAAATCTCGCTTCCATCTCCAAATTGTTGCATCCTTGGAACAAAAGCCAAATAATCGGATAAGTCCTTATTTTCCTCTAGATTAAAGTTATTAATATAGATCATCTGGGCGTTTAATAATTTACCATCAAGCCCCAACAAAAGATACTTCCCGTAAAACTCACTAATCATCTTTTTAAAACCCTCCCACCCTGGATAATGATTTAACGTATGGAACGATATGTAGTTACTTCCCATTAAAATGGCTTGTTTGCCATCAGCTGTTTTAAAAACCATTTGAGTTTCTCCGTGAGAGAAATTTGACTTAGGCTGCTGATCACCTTTTATTTCAAAACTTAGCTCAACAGCTTTCATCTCATTCTTTACCGTAAACCCATCATTTTTGATAAGATTATAATATTCTAATAAATATATGACGTCCCAAGGTTTACCCGGACTAAACCTGAAAGCACAGACAGCTTCGGTTATTTTATGATTATTAAATTCCATCAATATCCATCAAAGGTAAAGAAGTAAATTATTATTCAATAATCACTTCGGAAACTGATTCTTATCCATGTTAGGTAAAATGCGCAACGCATTTTTATAATACACCTTCTTTAAAATTTCGTCAGGCAACCCTAATCCATACATGCGCCAAAAAGCATGATAACGTTTGTGATAAAGAAAATATTCATCCTCACTCTCCAACACGCGGAAGTAAGTTTCATATTCTTCCGGCACCCAACTATCCTTCCCAAATAAAATTCGATCCTGATACTTTGTAAAAAATGCTTTCGCTGCGCGAGGTTGTCTTCCTAGCTCCGCAATCACAGCCCCAATTTCAGTTAGCATGTTTGGATACAGATCCATCAGGGAGCCTAATTTTTTTAAGTCATTTCCATACCAACCTAAGTGGGCATTAATAAAAGTTGTTTTAGGATGCTTTTGAAAAATATGATGTTGTTCGGCAATGATAGTTTCCCAACTCGCAAAACTTTCGTCATACCTGCGGCCCGGATGAGTTTTTAATTCAAGCCAACGCTCGTTTTGATTATCAATCGGATCCCAAAAAGGTTTTGGATCGGCTGAATGAATTAAAATCGGGATGCCTAACTCACCGCACTTTGCCCATATAGGATCAATCCTTGGATCATCAATGTGTATACGATTGCCCTTGCGGTCCTTATTATGTATGCCCAGACTTTTGTAAATCTTCAATCCTTTTGCACCTCGCTTTACATCAGCCTCCAATTGTTTAACAGTGCGAGCAGTCCATTCAGGATTGTCGATGTCGCCAAAATCTATATTGGTAAAAAGCACAAATCGTTTTGGATATCGGTTGTTTATGTTTTCAATTGATTTTTCTAAGTGATCGCCACTACTTCTAAACCCACGACCACTTAGGTTTATCATCACGTCCATGTTCAACGCATCCATTTTAGAAATTAAATCCTTAAAATCGGAAGTGTTCATATTTCCCTGATGATTGTGGATATCAATGAAGGGAAATTTTGCCTTGGTAATTCGATGCTCATCCACTTTTAATGTTGATGGCGGATCATACGCTTCAAAGTCCATCTTCATGTCCAATGGTTTTTGCTGGGCATACATGATAATGGTTGCAAGCCAAAATGAGAAAAGCAGTACGGATCGTTTCATACGAGAAAGAAATTTAATCAAGGCAATTTACGATTATCAGCTAATCAGGTTCTAAATTTTCTGTGGATGGTACAGAACTTGCCGGTCAGAATGGTAAACGACTTAATCCTTTGTTCCACGAATTCTTGTTAACTTGCCAATCTCAACAGAAAGCATGAAAAAACTGATCTTAATAGTATTGTTATTCCCAATAATAGTGTGGGCTCAGGACCCGGCACTGGATGCGGCAAGGAAAAAACTGGATGCAAATAATTTTGCAGCTGCTAAGGCAGATCTTTCAAAAATAATTGAAACAAATCCACGTAACAAGAATGCGTTTTCCCTTCGCGGCCAAGCGCGTATGGAACTTCAGGATTATTAT
>JBBSBG010000161.1:0-7114 GCA_038251495.1 Cytophagales bacterium | reverse complement strand
TCATCATCGCCAGAAATTCATCTATCGTAAGAAGTCGTTTTCCACAGTCTGACGCGGTGCAAAATTCACCTTCTTTATGATCTCCTTTAAAACTATCGCGAATAAAAATTCTACCAGTAGGGTTTAATTTCATACGAAGATCTTGCAACATACTATTCGGTGAGTCGAACACATGCACCGTTGCATTCAAATACATGACATCAATGGAATCATCCGGTAAATTAGATTGTGCAACTGTGCCGTACACCAATTGCAAATTATTTCTTTGGCCAAGATTATATCCAAGCTTCTTTGAATAATAGGCTATCATCTTATCTACATTTTTTTGCTGTAATACCGTGGTATCAATATCCTGAATGAATACCGTGCAGCTATCCATGTGAGTGGCCATAATATCCGTGAGCGCACCTGAACTTGCGCCCACATCCGCTAAGACCATTCCTGGTTTTATCTCCATAAACTCGATTATCGGCTGAGAGGTGTTTTTAGCATTTTCCTTTGTAGAGACTGGGCCTTTGGCATAAGGTGCGCAGGCAGCTAATAAAAGAAAAACGATGCCTGTTTTGATCTGGTTCATTGAATGGGGTTTTCAAATGAAACACACGAAAACTAGCTTTCGCGTATTCTTAAAGAGGAATTATCCGAACTCAAATTAAGTTTAAGAATCGTTTCAGAAGGGATGTTTCGAAGCATATTGTAATTTAAATAAACATCGTCCTTGAAGAGACGATGCTTGAATTTAAGCTTATCTCATTTTCAATATCGCAGCAGCCGCATCAACTTGCTTTGAATAATTTGTCAGCTTGCTTGCTACTATTTCAATTTGTTGTTGCGCTTCTTTCCAGTTGCGTTGTTCAATTGCTTCGCGTACGCCCGGCAGTGTTTTTACACCATACCCTGTGTAATAACCGGGTGCATAGATGCTGTGCCTGAACCACGGCCTGCGTGGCAGTCCTTCTTCAATCATTAAGTTTTGTTCGGCTGTGTAGAGCAATTTGTTAAGCCTTTCCAAATTTGTATTTGGGTTAGGATTAAACTTTGCCAATTCTGAATAGTTGGTAGTACTATTTTCAAGTTGCGTAATAGCATTCAACAACCTACTGAAATTGAGATACGGTACTGATTCCTTGGCAGTCGGCTGAACAAAAGTTTTTGTAGGATCACTGGCCAGTTTATACCGATTTTCTTTAATCATTTGATTTTCGATTTCTGTTGACTCGCGCATGTTTTCGATCAGTGTATTTACTTCACTCACATAGCCAGTTACTGTTTTAGTAAATCCTGTAAAGTCAAATGGCAAAATATTAGCATTAACAAAGCGTAACGTTGCCCGCCCTGCTGTCTTTGCCAGCACTATTCCATACTCAAACTTCGGATCTTTGAATCGCTTGTAATGATCATACGAATCGTAAATAGAATGATACTCACCACCATTATCTTCCCCACCAAAGCCAACGTTAAGCGCTGGTATACCAAGATGCTGAATAAACGGACTGTAATCTGAGCCCGATCCCATCGCGTCAATTGTCATGGATGAAGAATTCAAAATTTCCTTTTTAGCTTTTGCTGATGCGGCATTTGCTGCCATAGCAGACTTCCGTCTTTCTAAAACACTCACTCCGGTTTCTGGATCTGTTACATCTCTCGCTACATCACTAACCAGTTGCTGCAACGTGTGCGAACCTTCTACACCAATAAAACCTCGGCCATTGCCATCAGAGTTGATATACACAACTGCCTTTTGCAATAATTCGCTCGCATGATCTTCCACCCATTCCGTTGAACCTATTAACCCGGGTTCTTCACCATCCCAACCACAATAAACAATAGTGCGCTTTGGCTTCCAACCTGTTTTGGTAAGCTCTGCAACCCCACGTGCTTCTTCCATTAAAGCAACCATTCCACTAATTGGATCAGCGGCACCATTTACCCAGGCATCGTGATGGTTTCCACGAATAACCCATTCATCAGGCAACTCGGTACCTTTCATTTTTGCAATCACGTTATGGCAATCCACCAGCTTCCAATCGAACTGTAAGTTGAGATGAACCTTAACAGGTCCGGGACCAACATGATACGTTATAGGTAATGCACCACGCATATATTCCGGTGCAACGGGTCCGGCTAACGCACTTAGCAATGGCAATGCATCTTCATACCCAATAGGTAAAACAGGAATGTGAATTAAGTTATCAGCTTGCGCGCGTTCAATACGCTTAGCCTCGGCTGTTGCACCAATGTTGGGTGTAAGTGGATCACCCGGACGAACCGGCAAGTCTAACACCGAACCTCGTTGCGCACCAAGTGCCGGACGGAACGGGCCTTTAGGATAAACATCGCCTTGATAATACCCATCATTTTCAGGATCGGAATAAATGATGCAACCAATAGCTCCATGCTCTTCGGCTACTTTTGGTTTAATACCTCGCCACGAACCACCGTATTTGGCAATTACTATTTTACCTTTCACATCTATGCCCAACTTGGCTAGCTCTTCATAATCAGAAGGCACGCCATATCCTACAAACACAAGCTCAGCGGTAACATCACCATCGGCCGAAAAGCCATGGTAAGTTGGAAGTTGTTCTTTCGTTTGACTGGAAGTAGCATCACCTTTTACGGGCGGCTCAGCTAACTTAGCTTTATATTTAGTGGGGGCCACCATTTCCAACACGCGTAACTTAGGTGTTGGGAAAAGTACTTTGTAGGTTTCAATCTCAGCTTCATAGCCCCAACTTCTAAATTGATCGCGCATCCAGATTGCATATTCTTTACCGACTGCCGATCCAAGGTGATGCGGTCGAGCTGTAAGGCGTTTCATCCATTGATCTAAGTTGTCGGCCTTTAAATAACTATCGAATTTTTCTTCTAAGGTAAATTCGGCCGTGGCAGCTTCGGGTGTAAAACCCTGAATAGTTTTTTGACTAAACGAAAAAATGGAAATCAGTAAGAGTGCGGGAAGTAGCAAGTGTTTCATAGTGGTTAATTTTAGTCTTAATATACACACAGGTTGTTCTGCTTGAATTAACCGATCGCCCTAAAATAAGCCTTTTCAAAAAGCATTATCCTTGACCGGCTACGATACTTCTGGAAGAAATGAAATATCGATATAGTGATTCTTCTTTGGGTTCTGTGGGTCAATCCATACAATCAACTCCTTGTCCTTCACAAACTGAGTGGGGTCATATTTTATCTTATCGCTACGGAAGGTTATCATCTTCCCATCACTTGGATTCAGCCAATCGGCCACCACAAAAAATTCGGTTCTGTTTTTGTTTTGCCTTGCATCCATTCTTCCCACAAGTTGAAGTTTCTTTCCAGTGCGCGGAAGTTGCGCACGCATCTTTTGCTTATGCATGTTGGTTAGGATTTCATACACACCAATAGAACAAAATAGAACCCCTAACCCCGACATGATTGAGGTCATTAACCACGTATCCGAAAAACTTACTAGTTCGGCAGAAGTCGGATCATTTTTTTCGTAACGGACATTTACTGTTTCCCCAATCTCATACGATGAGGATAAACTGCTCGAAACCTTACCTACTATCCGGTATGATTGGCCGTATACTGTATAGGCTACAATCGGTGAATAATAAGTGCTTCCTTTGGAAAGATGTGAACTCAATTCTTCCACCACTCCCGAAGTTTCAACCGAGTTGGAAATAAACTTTAGTTGATTACGCAAAAAATAAAATCCAACACCAAACAAGCAGATACCAATTAGCAGTAGAGATACCCCTTTCAATTTTTCTGACTTCATTCTGGCTAGTTTAGTTCAACAACAAATAAACAAAAACTCAGAGAGAAGAGAAATTTAATTGAGATTATATATGTCTTAAGTTTTCAGTCTGGTTTAAAAACTAAACGTACTTGCACAAACGAATGCGTTACTGAAGAATAAAATGATTACAACTTTTGTTTATGATGAGCCATCCTATTAATATTCATTTTCCAGCATAGTCGTCCAAAGGAACAATACAAAGTACATTCGTATTTATTGGTGAGCCACCGTATTGGTAATTCGCACACAAACAGAGCCGAAAGACTATTTCTCGCCATAAATTAAAAGCGCACTTCCATCCAATATCAGATTTCCATCCGGATATTTTCTATTTAGCAATTCTTGCACCTCTGTTTTTATTTTATCTTTCATAGCATCATCAGCTTTGCTGAGTGCTGCAACAACAGGCGCTGCAATTTCGGTCATCATTTCCCAGTAAATCTCAGTAGTTCCGCATTTCAGTTCGCACGCTACTTCGCTTTCAGAAACATTTTTAAAACCTGCCTGATTAAAAATGTTTGTCATTAAACCGCTTTTGCCACAACGAAAGATTCCCGGAGCTTCAGGTGGAAGAACAGGTAATTGCATATTCCTGTTGATGGTTTCGCTTATAGCTGTTACCCAGAAATTATTTTCTGGCTTATTCCAAACTGCAGTTGCAAATCTTCCACCTGGTTTTAATACCCGCAGTATTTCTTTAGAAGCTAAAAGCATGTCGGGGAAAAACATAAATCCCATTCGGCAACCAACGCCATCAAAGGTGCTGTCAGCAAAAGGGAGTTCGCAAACATCGCATGCACGAAATTCAACATTTGTAATTCCTTTGTTTGACGCATTTTCACGGGCAATATCGAGCATCTCATCGGCCAGATCAGTAATAATAACTTTTCCATCACTAAGCATAGATGCTATGCTTAAACCCGGTTCGCCTGTTCCTGCTGCGATATCTAAAATTATCTGCGACCCGCTGGGTTTTAACAAACTAATAATTCCATTGGCCGCTGGTTGCATGTGGTCATGGAGTTTCAAATCCCATTTTTCCCACCCAGGAGAAATTTTATTCCAAGATGCTTTTTGGTTTTCCCTGATTTCTTGAAATTGTTGATCCATGATTTTAGCAATTTTTTATTTCGTGGCGAGAGTAATTCATAACTATTTATTGTGCGTTCGTGAGTCACTCACCTTTTATAAATCTCATTTGATAGAAAAATAGTTATCATTTGAAAAGTCAATTGATAAAATTTCTCTCAGCTTGCTACACAGAATTTGAAAGTCGGAAGGCTTTGTTAAAAAAAACTTAGCGCCATATTCTTTGGTGCGTTCTTGGTCAAGTAAATTTTTTGATGTGGTCAAAATACCAATAGGAATTCTACATAACTGATCCTCTTTCTTAATGTGAACAAGGAAATCAAAACCATTCATAATAGGCATGTTCAGATCAAGAAAAATAAGGTCGGGCAAAACGGTGCTGACTTTTAATTTATCTAATGCAATTTTTCCGTTTGTTGAAGTGTCGCAAATCATAGTTGGATCTATAGACTTGATGGCCACTTTAAAAAGAAGTTGATCATCTTCGTCATCGTCAATCAACAATATCTTTTTCATAGTGTAGGTATGTAAATGGTGAATGTTGAACCTATATCACGTTTTCCTTCTGCCATAATAAAACCATTGTGATTAGTTACAATTTTTTTGACTATGGCTAAACCAATGCCAGTGCCTGAATACTCGTTCTTATTGTGCAATCGCTGAAAGATTTCGAATATTTTAGTAGCATATTCATTTTCAAAACCAATTCCATTGTCGACAATTTTTATGACGTTATACTCATTCTGAGTTGCCGATGGATGCTCGATTTTTATGCCTTTAATAATTGAAGCGGTGATTTTAATGTGTGGCTTGATACCGGCTTGGCTGTATTTAATGGCATTGTCGATAAGATTTGTAAAGAGTTGAGCAAGCTGACTATGCAGACCATTTACGGTGGGGAGATTCTCATATTCGATGATGGCTTGTTTTTCGACAATGCTAACGTGAAGATCATTTTTTGATTCTTCTACAACAGTATTTAAGTTGCAGGATTCGAAAATTAATTCTGCCTTATTGATACGTGAAAAATCGCGCAGGGAAATAATGAGGTTTCTCATTCGTTCGCTTGCAGTTGTAATGCGGCTGAAATAATCTCGTGTCTTCTCTGAAAAATTTTCACCCTCTAAAATGAGTCTGCTGAAAACCTGTATTTTCCGCAGGGGTTCCTGTAAATCATGGCTGGCTATGTAATTAAACGATTTGAGTTCGGCATTAGTAAGTTCGAGTTCAAGGTTTTTTGTTTTTAATTGCTCAGCATCTTCTATGTCTTTGGTTATATCTTGCACCGTACCTATAAGTATACGGTTGTTATCATCTCCCGTAAAGCTTCCGCATGAACGGAAGTGTTTTATTTTTCCGGTTTTATTTATAAAACGGTATGGTGTTTCTACCAGCTTACCTGTTTGCATTGTTTCCTCCCCGTTTTTTATTACCTGCTGCAAATCGTCAGGGTGAATGAAAGATTGAAACTTTTCAAGAGTAGGAACAAACTCCTGTGGTTCGTAACCAAATAAGCGAAATAAATTATCAGAGTATTCCAATAAGCCTGTGTTCATGTTCCATATATAGCTTCCAAATTTTGCATTCACTTCTGCCACCTTAAAGGTTTCATTTTGTATCTGAAGTTGGTGGGTACGTTCTTTTACGGTTCGATCCTTATCTTGTAAGCGAATAATCTGTTCCTTTAATTCTTCGTTTAATTTTTTGTGCACATCTGAATTAGGTATCGATAAGATTTGCGGACTAATTTTTACCAGCATAAAGGCAGTTCCAAGTGAAGCTACTGCTGTTATCACCCTAAAAGAAGAATCCAATCTATACATTGGATTCCAAATATTGATTACATCCATAATGTGGGTTGCACTGCAGCTCAATATAAACGCTGCAAAAAGTACAATCAAGGGTGTAAAAGTGAGGTCCTTTCTAACCCTTACAATGTATAACAATGAAAAGGGAATAGTTAGATAGGCCAGGGCTATAAGGCTGCCTGAAATGGCGTTTGTCCAAACTATGGCAGGATCCCAGAAATAGCAATGCCCATGTGGCATAAAATCATTGTCGAAGAGTTTCTTAAAGAATTCGATAACCATAAAGCATTAAATAATTTAGTCTGTTAAAATAAGTTTATGCCAGTCTTCATATACAAGTTCTGTACGATGTTCATCATAGGCTCACGTTTTTTTTACGTAAGGCACTCCATTCTACATTAGGTGTTTATGTCCATAGAACAAGTTTCTGCAT
>JBBSBG010000160.1:0-7119 GCA_038251495.1 Cytophagales bacterium | reverse complement strand
CCGGTGGTAATTACAGAAGTATAATCTCCGGCAATCATATTTGAAGCGTCAATAACGTTTGTGGCAATCGTGAGATTGTCAAGATCGCCAATCACTTCACCTGCAGCTATTAAATTAACAGGGGTTGCATCGTTGGTAAGACTTAAGGTATTGCCGATAAGTGTTAGATCTTGGTTATCCGTATTCACAGGTGCCGGAATCCAATTCACAACACCCGCCCCATTTGTAGATAATACCGTATTCACTGATCCGGGTAATAGTTTAGCAGTAGAAACAGCGGCATCAGTAAGTTGTAATTGATTTAAGCCGTTGATTGAAATGGTGGTATTGTCTGTGTTAACAGCAAGTGTTACATCGCCCGAGGAAACTCCACCCAACAGACCCGATCCAGTATTAGTAATAATTCCAGTAATATCCCCTAAACCAGAGATGGTAGCCCACGAAAGTGTTGTACCATCAGTAGTAATGTATCTACCAGACTGCCCAATTTGAGAGGGTATTTCTTTTAGTGAAATCAAGTCCACCACGTTACCACCCGAACCAGAAATAGTAAGTTTTTGAGTTGTTGAGTTATATGCCAACGTCTGGTCTAAAGAGCTAGTTCCTAAACCCTTTATCCAAGCATTGTTGCTCCAGTAATAGAATGATTGTTGAGTGATATCAAATACCAAAAGGCCATCATCAACTGGTGAAGTTGGGAGAATAGAAAGTCGATTAGCCGTGCTAAGCTGTGGAAGCAAAAAACCCTGATCGGCATTCGGGGGATTTAGAATGAGTATGGCGTTTGGGCGGTTAATCAGGTCACCCACAACGGCCGATTTTTTTTGAGAGTAACCAGTAAATCCGCTAAATACCAACAATGAAAAAATAAAAAGGGGACTAAAATTTTTCATAATCAACTAAATCAGTTTTTGAAATGCTGTTTAAAGTACACTAGCAAAATTCGATGAGGTAACAAGTCAGGGGGTTAAGCCATAATATTTTCTGCCAATGGTCAATTGAAAAATTCGTTCCAATTTTTTTCGATATAAATACCTCTTAAAAGTTAAAGCTGATTTGTATGATGGGGTAAAAACTCTACACAAAGTCGTGGCGATTACACAGTCCCTGTCTTGATTTCGATGTGCGCGAATCTGGTTTCCATCAGGAGGATTTAAAATCAAAATGGCATTAGGCTTACTAATCATGGATCCAATAACCACAGATTTACCGGCCGTTTGAGAAAAAACAATGGAGCCGATACATTCAAATAAGCAAAATAGCAAGAGGCGAATAGGAGTTTTCACGACAACTAATTTTGTTGGGGACGAGTATAAAATTAGCAGTGAGCTATTTTTGAATTGTTACACCTGAAGTTTCATTTTTACATGTATCACAGGTTGGTTAGATAAGAAAAGTTGTTGGATAGAAAAACCTAGAGCAGGTTCTAAAACTAAACCCTAAAAAAGAAGTACCATTAACTCCGGTGAGATGGTACTTTCTTTCTTCAGCCAGACTTGAACTAAAGGTTGCCCCAATTTCACACACGCTATCCCTAAATGAGGAGTTTCAGCTACAGACGTACCTTCAGGAAGCTGCTAAATCAAGGAATTCTTCGCGGCATGTTTCTTTCTTATGTGGCCAGAATATATTATAAATCAAACAAAAAATTAAACAAAAAGACAATGAAAAAGTTTGCAATGATTGTAGTGTTTGCATGCGTAGGCATGTCGGGAGTTGCTATTGGGCAAATCCCTAAGGTGATTCTTAGTGACAAGACAGGATGGCACAAGATTGGAGAAACCACTGTGGATCTCACCAAAGAGACAGATGAAGTTGTGGTTTTAGGTGCTGACAGATTTGCTTCTATTAAATTTAAAGTAGAGGATCAGGCTATTAATCTGCAGTCGGCAGAGGTTGTTTACGAGTCGGGTGAAAACCAAAACGTGACTATCATCTTTAATAAGAAGGATGAAGGGTATAGCCGTGTCATCGACCTGAATGGGGGTGAACGCGACATTAGTAAGATTGTATTTGTTTACAAGACATTACCGAATGCTGACAACAAAAAGGCTCGTGTAGAACTTTGGGGTTTGAAGACCAATGCCGGAACCAAATAGCGAGGCGCTTTTATTGAATTGGAATTCTGATTAGCCAGACTGACAAAATCAGTCTGGCTTTATTACGGATTCTTCCCAGTATAAATATTTTCATTTGGGCTTTCACTGGTTCTTCACTTTTCCACTTGTAAATTGAAAGGCAACGCTAAAAAACTTTCAATCAAATTCGATAAGCCTGTCTTTGCCAAAGTTTCAGTACGCAAAACGCTTCAATAACTCAAACGAATTTAATTCCATCAGGCTGAAGAATAATTTTACGTTGTTAGTAGAATGTACCAATGGCTTTTTTGTAGGTCTTCTTACTGATCTTTATAGTCTCCTAAATTTCTTCGGGCGTACTCTTATCACCTAGCGGTAAAAATCCTTACCTGAAGTTTGGCGAGAATCATTTCACAATTTGGATCGTTGAGGTTTTCAAATCCTATCCGTTGCAACGAGATATCCAATTTGTTATCACCCCGAATCTGCTTTACGTGTCGCTTCACCTTATCGCCAATGTTAAGCTTGGTGATGATGTCACTTTCAAAGATCAATCCTTCGCGTTACTGATTTATAATAATCGAAAAACCGAGGTCGGTCTTTTTCATGATCATCAGGTCAACCTCATCCCCTACCACTACTGTGAGTTCAACATTCTTAAGCCGCTTCTCGATTTTATTGGTAGCCTATAAACGATCTGTGTCTTTATCCAACTCGAGGTAAACAATATACCACCAGCCTTCTTCCATTTTCTGTCGTTGCTCGCGGAACGGTACCAGCAGCTCTTTCTCTAATTCCTAATCCAGAAAAGTACCTACCGCGCTAACTGATGCCACACGCAAAAAAGCATATCTCGTTGAACTTTAAATACCAATCATTATCTCCAATGTAAAAGTTCGGGCTGGAGAATACTCTTAATAGATTTCCGAATACGGCCATTTTAACAACAAGAGGTGGCTGTTAAATATAATAAATAATAGGGTTTATTTTTCTGTCGAATAAAATCTCTGAGGCATTATCTCCACATAAAAGGGATTATCACGCCAAGCTGCCCAATCGATGAACGTAAAGTGCCGATTATTTTGGTTGAACGCGATGCTTAGCCAATACCTTTTCTGGCATGGTTTTGTACTCAAGTCAATTACATTTAATAACCAAAAACTATGAGAACCACTATTAAGATTATTGCTTTCGCATTTGCGCTTGTTGTGTGGCAAGCGTGCGGATCAAAATCAAATGAAAATGAAAGCGCTATGCAGTACGAAACTACATCCGCAGAAAAAGAAACAGATGGTAAAAAAGAAAGCGCAAGAACCAAGTGGGCCAAAATAGATCAAGCCCGAATTGAAAAGACTGAACAAAGACGATTGGAGGCAATTGAAAAAGCTAAGGCTAATCCAAGCTACAAAGATGCAACGGGCAAAACTATTTATTACAGGTCAGAAATAGATCCCTCTTTTTCCGGAGGTGATGAAGCTATGATGAAATACCTGAATGACAATATTGTTTATCCGCAACAAGCTCAGGATAACGGTATTGAAGGAACTGTGTTTGTAGATTTTATTGTAGATGAAAAAGGTGCTGTAAGACAAGTAAATGCTACCGATTTTGTTGGCGATGAAGATCAAAACTTAAAAGAAGAATCAATCCGTGTGGTTAAGTCAATGCCAACTTGGGTAGCTGGAAAACAGCACGGAAAGGCGGTGAGTGTTGCGTACAGCCTACCTGTTACTTTCAGGTTGTCTAACTTCTAACTGACCGATCAAGATTTTATTAACGGGGCTGCACTTTGCAGTCCTTTTTTTTATCCTCCACTCGGGCAAGTCTTTACAACCTTTCCCTTATAACTAGTTGAATTTTCATTGAATCGACTTACCTTATCACAGCAAAATTCTTTGTCCAAATTTAAATTGAGTTAGTAAACTCTCATTATGAAATGAAACAAACCAACTCACCTAACACTCTTCAACACATCTTAAGAATTATCCTTGGTTTATTCATGGTGCTCGCTGCCATCGGGCATCTCACTTTTTCACGATCAGAATTTCAAGCCCAGGTTCCAAACTGGATACCCATAAGTAAAGATCTGGTCGTTATTTTATCCGGTTTGGTTGAATTAGCATTTGGATTGGCAATTATCTTTTGGAAGAAAGAAAGAATTAAAGTCGGCATTGCACTCGCAGTGTTCTACATTTTAATTTTCCCGGGCAATATTGCTCAGTACATAAATCATACAAATGCTTTTGGATTAGACACTGACCAAGCCAGGCTTATCCGATTATTTTTCCAGCCCATATTAGTTTTATGGGCATTGTGGTCTACGGGCGCCCTTAACTATCTTTTAAGAAGATAATGACGCGCCATACTCTGAACAAGAGTAATTATAATCTATAAATCTCCTGTCAAGCATCTTCTCTCGAAGCGGCCGATGCTACAGTTGAGCTGCGACTTTCCAACGGTTCATCCCTAAGAAGTACCCACTGACTCCGGTTTTCAAGTATGCAGCTTGATTTTGCGGCCGTGTGTAATTTATTTCACTGTTAAAACACACGGTTATGACAATCAGATTGCTGGTTCTTCTGCTGCTCCTTAGCTATCAAACTGCACTTGGTCAAGGTTGTAGCGATTCCGGATTTTGTACCATGGGGGCATTAAAACCCGACCCAATAATTGCGACTAAAATTAAAGTTCGGGTTCATTCCATAGAGTTTACGCAACACTACGGCCGCACAGAGCAAGGTGATAATATCTATTCTTCCTTTGCAGATGTTGTTGTTAGTTTTTTCAAGAAAACAAATTTGCACGTACGCCTGCCCGCCTATACTCACATCACCGGAAACATGCCTTCAACCACCGGCTGGGGAGATTTCTTTTTCAACTTCTCGCACCTAACTATACAAAAGCCCAAGTACCATATTTTAGTTACGGCTGGCGCCAAAATTTACAACAGAGCGCAGCAGCAATTCAAGTCGGATGAAGGCGCAACGATGCCACTTTACCAACAAACGAGCATCCCCACTGATGATATCGTATTTGGTGTTTCAATGATCAATCGCAAATGGACCGTGGCGGCCGCCTATCGCAGACCCATCTTTCACGTCTCAAGTGGATTTCATCACGCAGCTTGGCAAGATAGTCCCATGTATGATATCGCCCTTCAATACGCGCCATCAAATGGCTTGCTATCAGGCGATGATCTCATGTTTCGCATTGAAAGAAATTTTAGATTTTCTCGATTCAACCTGTATGCCGGGGTTCTCAATTTGTACCGCCTCCAACCGGATAGGGCGCTGCAGAATGAACACAATTATGCCTACGTTAAAGGATCCGCAGGTCTTGCTAGCAATTTGGTTACTGGCTTTCGGTATCGCTTCGATGTGAAACACAGTATAAAGGTTCTGACTTCTACCCGAATGCTGCAGCGTAAAACAAATCCAGATGGATTAGCTAGAACATTTATCGGACAGGTGGCTTATGAGTTTCGATTTTAGTTAAGGCGGTCTGCTCTGGTAATTCGGGCAAATGCTTACCACTTTTCGCTCACCTCAGTGGAAATCGAACTCCCAATCTATTCACAGATGCTACAAGAAATTTATCTGGTCGCGTCTGCAAGTGTAATTACCCCGCTCACACTAATTGTGATTTAAGAAGACCGACTGCAAATACGAATTTCGTTGAACCCATTAAAGATTTGAGGAAAGAATTATTTTTCCATATCCCGGATTGCTTTCAGCCGTTTAGTTATTTTTACTAATATCGTAATGCTTTTTAAGTTACCATGAATAAGAATTACTGGAAGAAATTTATCTTTTGGTTAGTCACTACCCCGGTGCTAATCTTCTCTGTTTTTTTGGCTGTCCTCTATTGGAACCAAGACACCATTGTTCAGGAATTAATCGACACTGTAAATGAAGATTTTGAAGGTGCAGTGGTGATTGAAGAAAGCCGTATTTCACCTTTTGAAAGTTTTCCGTATGTCTCCATTGATCTAGAGGGTGTAAAAATTTATCCTGATAAATTGAAGACCGGAAGCCAACTATTGAATGTCGAAGATATGTATCTGGGGTTTAATATTTGGGATTTGTTTCTGGCTGCGCCCAAAATTCAATCTCTAAAAATCAAGAATGGTTTTGTCAAGTTAGTACAACATAAAGACGGCAGTTTCAATATTACTAATGCACTTACAAGTAGGAAGCAAATTGAAAGCATCAACACCGAATTTAATCTCAATCTCAGCAGCATTCAGTTGACCAATATTGATTTGATCAAATTAAATGAAGAGAATAATGTTTTATTAGATTTCTTTGTCAAGGAAGCACAATTCAAATTTAAATCAAGCCCCAACCACGTCATGGTGGCGCTTGAAAGTAAATTCAAACTGAGTATTGTTGTTGAAGATGACACCACGTTTATTAAGAACAAACATTTTGACGTGAAGACCCAGCTCGATTACAAATCAGACGAACAACTTTTAGTTATTCAGCCTTCAGTGCTAGCAGTAGAGCGCGCGCTATTCCGGATGAAGGGTAGTGTCGATATCGATAATGATATGGAGTTGGATATTCAATTAGAGGGTGAGAAACCTAACTTCGATCTATTCCTGGCTTTCGCTCCAGAAGAATTAACGCCTCTCCTTCAGCGCTACGAAAATGGTGGTGAAGTGTATTTTAGAACTACCGTTAAAGGTAAATCGATTAACGGGCATAATCCAACAATTGATGCTGATTTTGGATGCGAACAAGCTTTCTTCGATAATAGGGTTTCACATAAAAAATTAGATGAATTATTCTTTAAAGGCCATTTTACAAATGGCAGCCAACGCAATGCCTCCACAATGGAATTTTCGCTGGAAGATGTTTCTGCAAAACCGGATGTGGGTATCTTTAGTGGCAGCTTGCACGTTCGAAACTTTCAATCTCCTGAAATTGATTTAAAGATCCGGTCGGAATTTGAACTCGACTTTCTTGCCAATTTTTTAAATCTTACTGAGCTACAAGACCTGAAAGGAAGTGTCGCGCTCACAATGAATTTCCATGATATT
>JBBSBG010000159.1:0-7162 GCA_038251495.1 Cytophagales bacterium | reverse complement strand
ATAACTGATGGTCCGCAAATCAGTGATGCAAGACATTGGAAATTTGAATCGCTCGATATTGCTTCTTTCCTTAATGTGGGCAAAAATGTTTTGGCGGTTCAGGTTGTAAATTTTGCTGAAGAGGCTCCGGTTTATCTTATGGGCAAGCAGACTGGTTTAATTGTTCAAGGTGATGATTCAATTTCGGCAGTTGTTAATACAGATAAGGCATGGAAGTATTTGATAGATAAATCAATCACACCTTTGGTTTTCAAACCGGGCGATCCCAATCTGTTCTATCAATACTATGCAGCCGGGCCATTGGAGAAAGTGGATGGCGCTAACTATCCGTGGGGCTGGCAAACGTCAAGCTATGACGACTCGACCTGGCAAACATCGAGCACATTTGCAACCGGGGCGCCTTTTGGTGTTGTTGGTTATGGTGATGCCTTGCGGGAGTTAGAACCACGATCAATTCCACTGATGGAACGAACGCTTCAAAAGAGTGGTGTAATCAGAAGAAGTACTGGTTTAGCAAAACAACCATCTGGTTTTCCTATTTCAATTCCTGCTAATACTACTTGCTCCATATTGATTGATCAGCAAACGCTAACATCTGCTTTTCCTGAGTTAACTATTTCAGGCGGCAAGGGTGGTCAAGTCAAAGTGATTTATGCGGAAGCACTTTATGAAGACATTAAGAAGAAAGGTAATCGTGATTCCATTCAGGGGAAATCAATTCATGGCGTTTATGATATTTTTTTACCTGACGGAAATAAAAACAGATTATTTTCCACACTCACCTATAGAAACTTTCGCTACGTGCAATTTGATATTACTACCGCAGCAGAACCATTAACTATTGAAAAATTTGAGAGTTGGTTTACAGCTTATCCCTTTGAGAAGAAAGCCAGCTTCACATCGAGTGATAAAAGTTTAGAGAAAGTTTTTGACATTGGATGGCATACAGCAAGACTATGTGCTTATGAAACGTATATGGATTGCCCGTATTGGGAGCGGCTTCAATATGTGGGCGACACACGCATTCAAGCGTTGGTTTCATATTACGTTTCGGGTGATGATCGACTCGCAAGAAATGCGATCGAACAATTTCATCAATCGCTTACGTATGATGGACTCACCTATAGTCGTTATCCATCAGAGTTGCCTCAATTTATTCCCAACTATTCATTAGTGTGGGTCACCATGGTGCATGATTATTTTATGTATCGTAACGATCCTGAGTTTGTAAAAACTTTCCTTCCGGGAATGCAGCGCGTGTTAGATCATTTTGAAAAGTACATGACGCCCGACAACATGATGGGCGAGCAACCTTATTGGGATTTTTTCGATCACACATTCCCTACTCATAAAATTGTGGAGGAGAGTTTCTTTAAGCGACTAACCACTAATTCACTTTTTTATGCTTACACCTTAAGTCTCGCTGCCGAAATGTATGGCTATTATAATCAACCTGAGTTGGCGCAGAAGTATTCAATCCGAAGTCAGCAATTGAAAGCGGGTGTGAAGCGGCAATGTTGGGATGCCAATCGACAATTGTATGCGGACACTCCAGATAAAAAACATTTCAGCATGCATAGCAACATCATGGCTGTGCTGTGTGGTATAGTTCCGAAAGAAGAACAAGCCGAATTTGTAAATCGAATTGTGGACACGAAAACCCTTACCCCAACCACGCTCTATTTTGATTTCTATTTGGGTCGCGCCATGAATCAGGCCCAGGCAGGCGATCTATACATGACCTTGCTAGACAAGTGGAAAAATCTTTTATCCCTTGGCCTTACCACGTTCCCGGAAGGAGTTGATCGCAGCGAGTGCCACGCGTGGAGTGCCAGTCCGGATTTTGAAATGCTTGCCACTTTTGCGGGAATACAACCGCAGACTCCGGGATTTAAGAAAGTTTTAATCCGACCCCAGTTGCAAAAACTTGAATCAGTTAAAGGAAATATTCCACATTGGGCAGGTGATCTGGCTGTTGATTTTCGTAAATCTGGAAACCAATTAACGGGTACTGTTACTTTACCAAACTCAATCACCGGTCGATTGGAATGGAATGGAAAAGTGATTGAGCTTAAGCCGGGTGAGAATAAGATTTTGGTGAATTGAATGAATCACGCAAAGCGTGAAGAACATTTAGAAAAAATTCTTAGTGAGCTTAGCGACTTTGGGTGCAACAAATTTATTCTTTATCCAAAAACGGATATCGGTAATCAGTAGGCGTAACAAACGTTTCCTTGATTGTTCGCATAGAAACCCAGCGCAGCAAATTAACTTTTGCTCCGGCTTTGTCATTGGTGCCCGATCCGCGCGCGCCACCAAAAGGCTGCTGTCCAACAACGGCTCCGGTTGGCTTATCGTTGATGTAGAAGTTACCAGCAGCGTTTACTAATTTTTTCGTAGCAAGTTCCACAGCGTACCTGTCTTTTGAAATAATTGAACCTGTAAGCGCATACGGAGAAGTGCTATCTACCAATTCAAGCGTCTGTTCAAAATTTTCTGCATGATACACATACACCGTAAGTACCGGTCCAAAAATTTCTTCACACATGGTAATGGATGAAGCATCTTTAGTAACAATCACGGTGGGTTCTACAAAATAGCCTTTCGACTTATCGTACTTACCACCCGCAATAATTTCATTCATTGGGTTTGCCTTTGCCTTGTCAATATAACTGGTAATTGAGTCAAATGCTTTTTCATCTATTACTGCGTTGATAAAGTTTCCGAAATCTTCGGTGGGCCCCATCTTAAAGCTTTTCAAATCTTCAATCAGATATTTTTTCACATCGTCCCAAAGATTGGAAGGAATGTAGCAACGTGAGGCAGCCGAACATTTTTGTCCTTGATATTCAAATGCTCCGCGCGCCATAGCTGTTGAAACTTCTTTCGCATTGGCGCTCTTATGCACCATAATAAAATCCTTGCCTCCGGTTTCGCCAACTATGCGCGGGTAGGTTCTAAACTTATGAATGTTATTACCAATTGTCTTCCAGATATTTTGAAACACGCCTGTGCTTCCGGTAAAATGTATTCCGGCAAAATCGCGATGATTAAAAATCACATCGCCAGCATCAGGTCCGCTTACATAAATCAGATTGATTACCCCATCCGGCAAGCCTGCTTCTTTCAGTACTTGCATGATTACATTAGCGGCATAGACTTGCGTGTTGGCAGGTTTCCACACAACTGTGTTGCCCATCATAGCTGCGCTGGTTGGAAGATTGCCGGCAATAGCGGTGAAGTTGAAAGGTGTTAGTGCAAATACAAATCCTTCTAAAGGTCTGTATTCCATTCTATTCCAAACGCCCGGAGATGAAACGGGTTGTTCGCTATAAATCTCACCCATGAAGTGAACATTGAATCGGATGAAGTCAATGAGTTCACAGGCGGCATCAATCTCAGCTTGAAAAGCATTTTTAGATTGCCCCAACATGGTAGCCGCATTTATTTTACTGCGGTACGGGCCTGCTAAAAGATCAGCTGCTTTTAGAAAAATACTGGCCCTGTTTTCCCAGCTCAGATTTGCCCAAAGTTCTTTGGCTGCAAGGGCTGCGTTTATTGCTTGCTCAACATGACTCTTATCACCTTCGTGATAGTGTGCCAAAATATGTTTGTGATCGTGTGGTGGCGATAAAGTTTTTTTATTTTCTGTGCGCACTTCTTCAGCACCGATGTACATCGGAATATCCAACACAGTAGCCCGCGCTTCTGCCAACGCTTTTTTTACAGCCGCACGCTCCTTACTTCCAGGAGCGTAGGATAGAATGGGTTCGTTTACGGGAGTAGGAATTTTGAAGAATCCGGTTGACATAAGATGGAATTTAAAAATCAAATAATTTAAAACTCAAAATTACTTATAATGTAGGTTTTTAAAGAATGTTCAACAACTCTTTCAAGTCACTTATCTCAAATTCAGTTTTTTCCTGATGTGGAATTTTATTGGGATTAAAATAAACAGTATCAAGTTGAGCATTTCGTGCGCCTCCAATATCAGTAAGTAAGTTATCCCCAATCATTAGTGTGCTAGCCGAATCGAATCCACTTTCGTGCACCGCAAATTCAAAAATTTCTTTCGCAGGTTTTTTATGTCCTGCTCGAGCCGAGGTAACAACACTTTTGAAATAGGGGCTAATACCCGATGATTCCATTTTAATGGATTGAATTTCGTCAAAGCCGTTGGTAACAATCGTCATGGAGTACCGTGCATGCAAATAGTTAAGCACTTCCATGGCGTTGGGCATCAGGCCACTTTTTTTTGGAGATTGAGAAATGTATTCATCTGAAAAGGAAAGTGCAAAATCATATTTATCAATTCCATAGGTAAGTAGAATTTTATGAAAGCGCTCGTGGCGAATTACGTCACGATGGATTTGCCCCAAATCATATTGTGCCCATAGATTAGTATTTACCTCAACAAAGGTTTCGAGAAAATCCGAAATGGAGGGAACTCCGATTTCTGAAAGCTTATGATGATTAAAGAGTTCAGTTAATGTTTCGGATGAATTGGTTTCGTAATCCCAAATCGTGTGGTCAAGATCAAAAAGAATAGAACGGTATTTCATTTCACGTAAGTTGACTGATGGGTTTTATTTTAAGTTTGTTAAGAGATAATTCGCGGTTTGTATAAAGTGTTAAAAAAATCTGCTGATCTTTTTGAAGTATTGCATCCCGGCTAAGGAACTGAAAAATTTGCCGGGTGATATCAAAAACTTCCTCTTTGAGTTGATAGAACACCCATTGATTTATTTTTCGGGAGGTGAGAATCCCCGAGTTCTTTAAATAGAGCAAGTGACGGGAGGTTTTAGTTTGGGTAAATTCCAGAATATGTTCCAGATCGGTAATGCACATTTCACCGTTTGTCAAAATTAAGTTTAGAATGCGCAGTCGGGAGGTATCGGAACAAGCCAAAAAAATTTGTGCGCCTAAATCAATATTGAAATGTTTTAATCGCATGGTACTGCTTTAAACTCTAGCTTTTTGATGTGGTGCGAAGATAGGAAAAACCATTGGTGGAGGAAGGAATGTGACATTAGGCATAAATGGCATGAATCTCTATCTTTGAAAACTAAAGATTGAACTGTGAGATCTATTGGCTTTATTTTTTGTGGTTTCGTTTTGTTGTTGTGCACAGCTTCTGTCACTCATGCGCAAACAAACAGACGCATTATTCAACTTTCTGGCTTTGTAAGCGATAGCGTTAATGTGCTACCCGGTGTTCACGTTTACGTGCCTAAGGCGGGTAGGGGAACAAGTACCAGCCCGGCAGGTTTTTTTTCGATGCCAGTGTTAGAAGGTGATAGTGTTGTAATTAGTTCTATCGGGTTCACTCGGCAACATTACATTGTGCCGAAAGGTGCCAATGATAACCTGACCATCATTGTAGAAATGGTTTCGGACATAACTTATTTAAGAGAGGTGCAGATTATGCCCTTCCCTACAGAGGAGGTTTTCAAGCAAGCCGTGCTCGCCTTAAATATTCCCTTTGACAATGGTATTGATCAGAAAAATCTGAATGCTGAACTTATGGCATTGATGCTGAAATCTACTCCAATGGATGGTGCTGCTAACTATCGATATTACATGGATCAATGGTCAACTTCTGCTGCCGATAAATTTCAACCCCGCACCAATCCATTTTTGAATCCATTCAACTGGGCAAAATTTATTCGGGATTTGAAGCAGAAGAAAAAATAGAATCACAATCCAAGTTCATTCAGAGAATGAACTTCAGTCGAGATGAGAGGATTCGAACCTCCGGCCTCCACGTCCCTAACGTGATGCGCTAACCGGGCTGCGCTACATCTCGAAAATATTTTTTTAAACCTTTGAGGTCGCAATAATAATAAATTTTTTTAGAGTACTGAATTATTACAATTTATTCCATTGTAGCGTGCAAGTTAAACCTCAGACATTTGACTTTACTATGATTGATTTTAAATTCGTTCGGGAATCAATTGCGTTTTCAAATTCTTTTGTCAACTCACTTCGAATCAAGCGTTAATGTTTTCCACATTCTTGTAATAGCAATGGCTTATAGCTTGTACGGAAAACATTAATTAGTATTTTCGACACAACATTTAACTTCAAAACCTTACCTTATGCAAGGATTTTCTACCCTCGATTGGATTGTTATCGCCATCTACTTTGCTCTTATTGCCGGGCTTGCCCTTTGGGTGATGTCGCGCAAGCAAAAGAATACTGAAGACTATTTTCTTGCGGGCCGCAACCTTGGGTGGTTTGTGGTGGGTGCATCCATCTTCGCTTCTAATATCGGTTCAGAGCATATTGTTGGATTGGCTGGAGCCGGAGCCGGTGGAAAGATGCCCATGTTGATTTATGAATTGCATGCCTGGTTGGTAATAACGTTGGGTTGGGTGTTTCTACCTTTCTATATCAGGAGCGGAGTTTTTACCATGCCCGAGTTTTTGGAAAGAAGATTTAGTTCTGGTACTCGTTGGTTTTTAAGTTTGTTCTCACTCATCGCTTACGTGCTTACCAAAGTTTCAGTAACGGTGTATGCGGGTGGTATTGTCATTGCCTCTATGCTACATATTGATTTCTGGTTTGGTGCATTGCTAACTGTTGTGCTTACGGGCATTTACACGATTACGGGTGGCATGCGTGCAGTAGTTTATACCGAGGCACTTCAAACTGTAGTATTAGTGATTGGCGCAGGCACACTTACTTATATCGGTTTGCAAAGTGTTGGCGGTTGGGATGGCATGCGCCAATCGTTAGAGCCTGGCTATTTAAATATGTGGCGTCCATCAACGGATCCTGATTTTCCGTGGCCTAGTTTGGTTATCACCAGCTCCATTGTCGGCATCTGGTATTGGTGCACCGATCAGTACATTGTGCAGCGGGTATTATCTGCAAAAAATATAAAGGAAGGTAGAAGAGGAACAATCTTTGGCGGCTTCTTGAAATTGCTTCCTGTTTTTTTATTTCTCATTCCCGGTGTTGTTGCCTTAGCGTTGAAAAATAGAGGCGAGCTTTCTTGGGATTCACCCGATCAGGCCTTCGCTGCTTTGCTGATGAACAAAATGCCCTCGGGCTTGCGCGGATTAGTAGCTGCTGGTTTGATGGCTGCATTGATGAGTTCACTGGCTTCAGTATTTAACTCCTGCTCTACTTTGTTTACGGTTGATGTCTATAAGAAACT